>JAUVNZ010000168.1 GCA_030599435.1 Gammaproteobacteria bacterium
CAAACTCTCAGCCACCTTGGGCGTCACAATGACCTGTTGGTCATAGTCCTGTTCTGCAAGCCCCGCCCTACCAGAAATATCCACACGAGCAACCGGCCCATCAAGATATAAATTAGTGGTGTAAGCATTTCCATCCTCGATTTTAAAGCTTCCTTTTATGCGGCTAAAGCCAAACCCTTTAGCAAACACATCTGAGAAATCTAAAAATAAACGCCGTGGTAATGCTTGAAGACTCAACATACCAAACAAACGACCCGCGCCAGGATCTATATCAAGCATTTGTCCATCACGTAAAAACAAATTCATATCGCCCTGTATCTGAGTCGCGTCCACATCAAAAAAAGCGCTGGGCCATTGCAGGTTAAGATGTACGTCTCCCCACCCTCCAGCAATTGTTCCAACGTAACCAAGCTCTTTTAACGTAAGACCTGCATCAGTCGTGTCTATTTGTGCCTGAATTTTAGAATTCTCCTTGCCGCTCCCGGTGTACCATCCCCCATGCGAAATAATGGTGGTTGCTTTTGGTTTTAGTATTAATTGTTCAATTCTTAAACCATTAGCCACCCTGGTGGTTTCCAGCCTAAGTTTCCCAAATCTACGTGACTCGTAACGAAGATCCTTAACCTGGATATCCAGTGCAGGGATATCGCGGGGATCAATGCTGCCCGCCGTCAAATCGGGCTCTTGAAGATACATATAATCCAATTTTGCTTTTACGGGATGTATATCGATGCTTGAAGGAACTTCAAAGTGACCCGACAATTCTTTACTGTTTATATCAAAAATCCAGGTATTTTCCGCCGGAACAGTTTTGAGACTTACCTCATGTAATCTTTGGCCGTAAGCCTTCAAATTACGAATAGCTATATCAGCGGAATGCAAAAATGAGGGGGTCATTTTTTGATCCGTTGGGGACGTATTTTTGTCAACCAGGAGACTGAGCCAGTCATCCCATGAAACTTCATCTAGCCATCCCGCAATACGCACCCCTTTCTCGTCTGGCAGAGATACGCTACCCCCATTGAATCGCACTTCTCCTCTCTGAATGCCTGCAACATTTTTTTCGTCCAGCTGCCCACCTAACTCAAAAACCCCATCAACAAAGCCTCCATATCTAAGATACAAAAGAGGTGCTTTCTCAGGATGAAAGTCAACCCGCAACTTCATCTTAGCTGAATCAGCTTTCTTTTTATTTAACGGTGGGGGCAAATTTATTTCAACACCTTTTAAATCTGTCATTGCCTGCAGAGTTGCTATTTTTTGATTTTCATCCGAACCACTAACAGGTATTTTAAACAACACATCCCAATCACCATCCCCTTTCAACAAATCTTTTATCGGCGGAAAATAAAATGAAGCCATGTCTTTAGCATTAAGCAAACCGTCCGCCTGGATATTTATCCACTTACTTGCCGAAAAGTCTTTTTCTGCGGCAGCAACACTCTCTTCATCTGGTTTTTCGATGTTAGATTTATTGACTGTGTTTAATTTTCTCTTCGCGGCATTTTCTTCATCAGTGAAAATTTTCAAACTAGTTGTTTGACCAAATAGTTCTGCCTGTAAATCATCAGCCTTGAGGCCATCCTGATAAAAATGCACACGCCCATCTACTTCGCTGAGAACACGCCCCAACGATGGAATTGATAATGAATTTTCCGCAAGATCAACCCACCCCTGTAATAATGTTTTTTTGTCGCCACCAATAGGTAAGTCGAGATCAAGATGCAGCAGACTTTCGCCTGTAGTTGCCATTCCTTCCAAATTTTTTCCAAAAGATTCGTTAAGTTGTGGGCTTTGAACAAGAAAATTCAACTTATCCTGAGTAACCCCTTTTATATCGCCTTTAATGAAGGTGTGCATGGGCACTGATTTCATATCAGGCAAGGTGACAGAGGCCCACTGAATGTCGTTAGAGAATATTTTTCCATGCCCCGCTTTAACAAACAGCCCTTTCCCTAAAAACTGAACTTCAGCATCAATATCATGAACTGATGGCCAGCCTTCTGCATAATCTAGACGCCCACCTTCAACACTAAATCTCGTCTCAAACCTTCCATTGCCTTTATCAAATGGAAAATCTGACATTCGCCCATGAACTATGGTCCCACCTGAAGTAATGCGTCCTTCAATAATCGCTTTATCCAGCCAATCTACGGCCCGGTCAGTCATTATTCCGGTAGGAAGATAGTGGGTAACCTGACTCCCATCTCCATCAGAAAATTTGGCAACCAGTGATAAAAATGGGGAAATACCAGGAGTTTCCTTAACAATGTCTACCGCTACTCGTGAAAAAACATCTTCGTTCTTTGCTGTTAGCTCACGCCCTGTTAAATGCCATCCACCATTATCATCAATCGCCCAACCAATATGCCCATTTAATTCATCAACCTGTAACGGCCAGCGAAAAAGATCAGGAAAATCAAGAATCATTGCTGAATCTTTCAGATCCACCTGTCCACCGTTTTCATTCAGCCATAGCTGCCCACTAACATTTTTAGCGGCTGGAACTAACTTCCACCCATTAATTTCAGCATGGCTTAAGCTCGCGTAAGCATTAAAAGTCGGAATTTCATAATTATTCCAGATCAATCTGGCGTCATTCACCTGGCCTTGCGGTTTAAGCGCAAGTAAAGGTGTACTCACAGCTTCTCCCCCTGTAGAAAACAATAGCAGCAACTGCGCCGCATCTTCCAACTCCAGGTGGCTCGCATACGCATCAAGCAACTCGATCCCTTCCGAATTGTTTTTTACATTGATAACAATCTGTGTGGGTTCCCATTGAGCATCATTACGAAGCAACACCAAATCATCAGCATTTAATTGCCAACCATGATTTTTTCGTAACCATTTAAACTTACCTGCCAGAAATTGCAGCCCCATTGCAACTTCATCCACTTTTTCATTATCTTTCTCCATGCTAGAAGAAAATAATTCGACATCACTGACGTCCACATCACCCTGTATTTTTAGTAATTCACCATTCTCCCACTGCGACCAAATCTGGAAATTAGCCGTGCCTACATCAGCGCCAACCCCTGCTATCGATTGCGTTTCAAGCAAACTCGCAAGCTTAACTTCCTCACCATGAAAGTATGCACTTGTCTTTCTTTCCTTCACATTGAGAAGATCTCCTTCCATATCAACATGGAGAGTCAATGATGTTCCAAATTTCTTTGGTAATGCCACCGACGCATCAAGAACATGATGGTCGCCTGAGTTTCGCAACCTGACATTAACGGCAGAAAAGTGCATTTTTCTGCCTTCTCCCATTTTGTCGCGCCAGGTAATATTACTGTGCTCGAGGCCAAGCTCACCCTGTGAAAACACCCAGGACGTCAAGGCATCCAGGTCGCTCGCATCCCCACCATCCTGGTTATTATTTTCAGTTTCTATTCCAGCAACAACAAAACGTCCGTTCTTTTCACGCGTTAGAACCAGGTCAACACCAACAAGCGTAATGCCTGAAAAAACTGGTTTTTGTTGGAGCAAAGAAGAAATAAGGCCAATACCGATACGAGCTTTCCCGAGCTGTAAAACAGGCTGCTTACTTTTCGAGCCCAGGATATCTATTTCTTTCAATACTAATGCGGGGCCGAACCCATGCCATTCGGCATCGAGGCTGCCAACCGTTACTGGCTGGCCGAGGTATTCACTTAAGGTTGAAGTGACATCTGCTTTGTAGTCGCTGGCATAGGGAAGTAACAATCGTGCTATGCCGAATATAATCGCCATAAGGACAACAGACACAGCGAATGCGTACCACACACTCGCCCAGAGATAACGATAAATTTTTATAGGCTGAATCACTGCGGGTTCAAATATATTCCGTATTAATACCGAAAGTTGGAGCTAAACACTTTTTTGTAAAATATTAGCAAATTTTATTTCTAGTGATTTGTTGCTTAATGCTTACAATTACATCAGCACCACATCAAACTGCTCCTGGGTATAGAGGGCCTCAACCTGAAACAGTATTGGACGACCGATAAATTCTTCCAGCTCCGCTACACTAATGGACTCTTCATCCAACATTAAATCCACCACTTCCTGGGAAGCCAATACCAAAAATTGTTGGGCGTCATACTGTCGCGCTTCACGCAATAACTCACGAAACACTTCGTAACAAACAGTCTCAGCCGTTCGCATAGAGCCTTTTCCTTCACAACATTGACAGGGCTCACACAATACATGCTCCAGGCTTTCCCTTGTCCGCTTACGTGTCATTTCTACCAGGCCTAAACCTGAAACCTCACAAATATGACTTTTGGCTCTGTCACGCTCCAGACTTTTTTCTAACGCACGCATAACTTGTTCGCGGTGTTCGCTCACTGTCATATCAATAAAATCAAGAATGATA
>JAUVNZ010000074.1 GCA_030599435.1 Gammaproteobacteria bacterium
ACTACTTCGTTAGCATCTTTGTCCATGATGCACATTTCAACGCCGGGGATGGGTAAACCTACCGAGGCGGGTTTGCGCTCGCCATCGATTGGGTTCACACAGGTTACCGGAGAGCATTCTGTTGGGCCGTCACCTTCATAAATTAATTTACCGAAACGTTTTTCAAAGCGGTCCATTAATGCCTGTGGCATGGCGGCGCCACCCGAAATACAATAATTGATTGAATCGAATTTTTTTACCTGTTCGTCAGCCATATTGAGTAACACGATGTACATGCTGGGAACACCCATGAAAATAGTCGCTTTGCCATCAGCAATATTATCCATAACCAGTTGTGGTTCAAATTTTGGTACCGGTATAAAACTACAGCCATATAACAACGGTGTTAGCATGCCAACCGTTGCTGCAAAAGCATGAAACATTGGAAGCACCACCAGGAGTCTGTCTTTTCCAGGTTCAATTTTTATTGCTTCCAGTACGCCGCGTGTGTCACAAAGCAGGTTTTGATGGGTTAGCATCGCACCTTTGGGTTTTCCTGTTGTGCCAGATGTGTAGAGGATACAAACGACATCTTCAGCAGGATTGATTTCTGGTTGGGGTTTTTCTGTACTGTTATCCAACAGATCAGACCAGGGGGTATCACTGGTGTCGGATGCTTGCTCCCCAATGACAATGAAGGATTCCAGGCTGGCGACATTGTTTCGAAAATCCGAAACATTTTGTGTGAATGCCTCGTGATATATCAGGGCAGTTACTTCAGCATCATTGAGAATATATTCAATTTCCCCAGGCTTAAGTAGAAGATTGACGGGTAGAACTGTAGCGCCAGTTTTGATGATGCCAAAATAGGCAATGGCAAAAGTATCGGAATTTACACAATAAAGCGCCACGCGGTCACCCGCACGAATACCCTGTGCAGAAAGACCAGCAGCTACCAGGTCGCTGCTGTGATCAAACTCGGAAAAGCTGGTATCACGACCCATAAACTGAATAGCAGTTTCATCGCCATAGGTTTGGGTTGTTTGCTTGAGTACATCGGGGATGGATTGTAAATTATTGCTCATCGTAGTGTAGTATCTTGTTTATATTTATTATTAGTACAATTATGTATGGTGATTCTAATTCACAGCTTTTGCAAGGATACATATTATGCTTGAAGGTGGAGGCGATAGAACAGTCGAGAGTTTTATCAATAGCGTAATTCTAAAAATATGGAGTTCTAATGGACGCTGATTATAGTTTGATGGCGTTACGCCTGGGTCTGGCAATGCTGGCTGGCGGGATTATTGGTCTGGAACGAGCTATGCATGGTCGTGAAGCAGGTTTTCGTACCCATGCGCTGGTTTGTGTTTCATCAAGCTTGTTAATGGTATTGATGGTTTATCAGTGGGAATTGGTGCCAAAGGAGTTTTTGGATACAGTGCGTGCTGACCCATCGCGTATGGCACAAGGCATTATGACGGGCATTGGTTTTCTGGGTGCCGGAGTCATTATCAAGGAAGGGTTAACTGTTCGTGGCCTTACTACGGCGGCCTCAATCTGGATGACGGCATCTATAGGTATTGTGATTGGGATGGGGTTATTTTTCCCCGCAATGTTGGCTACCATTATTACGGTTATTACTCTGTCAGTGTTTCGCTGGTTTGAGGGCATGATACCGGCGCATATGTATGCCAAATTCACAGTGCGTTTTATCCGAGGGAAAAGTCATGCAGATGAGGAAGCATTGCGGTCACTCATATCTCAACACAATATCAGGTCCTTTGAATCCAGTTATCATCTGATTGATGAAGGAAAGTCTTTTGAATATGAAATGACGATTCGTACCAGAGATAAGATGAATTTCCGAAATCTTGCCCAGAGCTTAATGGGAATGGATGATGTGCATGAATTCAAAATTACACCATGTTGATGAATCCTGGAGTAAAGTTGTGGAGTGTAAGTAATGAGCGATAACAAATCCGATCAGGCAAGTATTTTTGGCGAGTTGCTTTCGCCATTCCAACCAGCAACGGACCTTCTTGCGGATTACCCAATTATGCTCACGCTGCTGATAATGGTGTTGGCTGTCATTGTTGCCAGTATAAGCACGACTATTGTTGTTAAAGTGATTGGTCGTTTGGTAAAACGGACGAACGTTCGCTGGGACGATCAGCTTATAGCGGCTTTTCATAAGCCTTTGTTCTGGAGTGTGGTGTTCATCGGTCTGGTATTGGCTGTTGAGCCGTTGGGTTTGCCTCCGACAGCAGAAAATCTTTTACAGTCTATTATTGCCACCACATTGGTTGTTATCTGGACGAGTTTTTTGCTGCGTTTTATTCGTATCGTGTTACGTGCCATGAGCCGAAGCGCTCGTGAACATTCTATGGTGCGCCCGCAGACACAACCTCTGTTTGAAAACCTGGGCTTTATCATAATTCTGGCAATTGCGATCTATTTGATGTTCAGGGCGTGGGATGTTGATATGACCGCCTGGTTGGCATCAGCAGGCGTGGTTGGTATCGCTGTGGGTTTTGCCGCCAAAGACACTTTGGCAAATCTTTTTTCTGGCGTTTTTATTCTTGCCGACGCCCCGTATAAAATCGGTGATTACATAGTGCTCGATAGTGGGGATCGCGGCAAGGTTACACACATTGGTATTCGTAGTACTCGCTTACTTACACGCGGGGATGTAGAAATCACCATTCCTAATTCTATTATGGGCAATACGCGTGTGATCAATGAGTCTGGAGGTCCATATGAAAAATATCGTATTCAAGTCAGTGTTGGTGTGGCCTATGGGTCGGATATTGATCAGGTAAAGGACGTGCTCATGGAAATTGCGATCAAAGAACCTCAGGTGTGTGACGATCCAGAACCGAGGGTGAGGTTCCGCATGTTTGGCGCTTCCAGTCTGGATATCGATTTATTGTGTTGGACAGAGACTCCAGAAGTGCGTGGTCGTGTTCTGGATATTCTTAATACGACTATCTATAAGCGCTTTAATGCAGAGGGAATCGAAATCCCATACAGCAAACAAGATATATACATAAAGGAAATGCCGGGCAGGTGATGCCACGCTTAGTTAGGCTTTTCCCAGTATTCCAGTTTCTCGCGCATACGCTGCACATGTCCGCCCGACCAGTAGATTCGTTTGCAGTCAGGGCATTGGAAGAGCGGGCCATCCCTAACATCATTTGGAACCGAAGCCTCTGTGACATCTTCTATTCTGATGAGCAGGGTATTACAAAGCAGACAACGTGAAAATGGCTGGTATAACCAGTTGATCGAGGTTTTTTCTTTCAGGAATTTTGCGCAGTTATCTGTACCAGTGCAATGAAGTAGACGCACCGTATCGCTAGCATTGCGAAATTCCATCAGTTTGTTGTCGCGTGTAATTAGCAATCGTTTTGAAATGCGTGCTTGCCGAATCAGTTCCCGGTCGGTTTCACCATCTTTGGCAATTTCGGTGTCGTAACCCGCTGCACGCAACCACTTGGCAAGTCCCTTGAGCATCTCATCGCAGAGAAATTTCATAGCCTACTTATTATCATTTATTAAAAACTGCTGGCCCAAAAAGCAAGAACCCCGCCGAATGGCAGGGTTCTTTTATTAGCTCTAGTAGTTCTGAAATTATTCAGGAACGACGTTTGCAGCGGCAGGACCCTTAGGACCTTCTTCTGTATCAAAGCTAACTTTTTGGCCTTCTTTCAGAGTTTTGAAACCGTCGCCCTGAATAGCATTGAAATGAACAAACAAGTCATCTCCGCCATCATCCGGTGCGATAAATCCAAAACCTTTAGAATCGTTAAACCATTTCACTGTACCTGATGCCATCTTATTTACCTTCTCTCTTTATACAATTAAACAATAAATCTTAACTATAGATCACAATCCATAGATCTTAAGAATGGTTTTGCAGGCAGATCTGTAATGCCTGGGTGAACTGGATTTTTCGATCAAGAACCGCCAACGCCAAAAGCTGCTGCAGCGCATATTATAGCCTTTTTTTCTTTGATTGCTATGTTCTGAGCGTTGTTAAGCTACTGATTTTGCTGGTCTAGCCGTTAGCTGAGAATGCGTTTTGCCTTCCAGTAGTGTTTTTTCCAGTAGGATGAGCCTAGATTTGATTGCATAACGCCCCGGGATGTAGAGGCATGGATGAAGTTGCCTCTGCCTATATAAATCCCTACGTGCCGTACTCTGCGGCTAGTTTTGAAGAACACCAGGTCTCCAAATTCCAGGTTTTTTTGCGAGATATTTTTTCCGGCTTTTGCAAGAAGATACGTCGTCCGTGGGATTTTTCTGGCGAAGACATCTCGATAAGTAACTTGTACAAAACCAGAGCAATCAATGCCTCGTTTGCTGAGGCCGCCGAGCCTGTAGGGGGCTCTGTGCCAGCTGCGGAAATGTTTAGCCAGCCGTTTCTGGGTTCTGGTTTGTTTCTTTGATTCAGGAAAAAGCGCGCTGTTTTTAGCGATGGAATGACTGCGTTTAGGTGTTGATGAGCAGCCACTGATAGCTAATAGCCCAGCAAGTATGGCTATTACAACGGTAGTTCTGAGAAATGAGTATTTCGAAAACATAGGGTTTCTGGCTTGCCTGTTTATTTCAGTTTTGAGTTCACCTCGGAGCTAAAACTGTTGCGTGGTGCGAGTTAACGATGAAAGCCCCTTAGGTAGGTTTTCGGCGCGTGATGGCCTAACTTGAGGTTTGTAGGCCGGTGGGAGGGTTGGAAATGCTAGATTGGCGGGCCACCTGGGATAACCTGAAATAAATACAAACCCATAAAAAAACCCCGATAAATCGGGGTTTTAGCACTGAATTTCTTCAGAATTTATCCGGCTGTTACGTTTGCAGCCTGAGGGCCTTTCGGTCCTTGTTGAAGCTCAAAAGTCACCTTTTGATTTTCCGCCAGAGTTTTGAATCCACCACCCTGAATTGCGCTGAAATGCACAAATACGTCTTCGCCGCCATCGTCCTGGGCGATAAAGCCAAAGCCTTTGGATTCGTTAAACCATTTTACTGTTCCTGTTGCCATAATCTTTTCCTACCTTGTTCATTTATCAAATGTTTATCAACTATTAACTGCTGGCGTGCTTCAAAAAGAGATTGGGTCGATGGTGTAGCAGGGGGCTTTTTCTTATATCCATTTGATATTCGAACCCGATGTACGCGGCCTGATCTGCCTCAGTGAGACTGCAGCCAAGCGATGTTAACCGAATCCGCATGGGGATGCCAATACTAACCACCGTTAGATATTGAGGTTTCTCTCTTAATCATGCGTTGGATAAAGGCATCAAGATTGTCTGGATGTGGCTGGTTTGAAAAAGATGCCAATTAAAGCATATAAATCAATCAGTTAAAGAGTCAGTAAGAGACTTTAGTCGTGCAGCAAGCTGATATTTTGGTCAGGACTCAACCAGGTTGTCTAAATCACCATCCATATGCAGTTCGGTGAGCTCGCTGAAACCTCCGATCCATTTACCGCTTATGCTTATTTGTGGAACTGTGCGGGCGTTGTTACTAATCTCCAACATCTCACGTAAGGCACCGTTATCGTTATCAACGCGGGCTTCCTCATAGGGAATCTGCCACTTGGTGAGCAGCGATTTGGCCTTTTCGCAGATTGGGCAGGTACCGGTACTGTAGATTTTGACTTGAGCCATATTATTACTCTCTGCTACGGGGTGGTTCGTAGGTTATGAAAAGGCGGACTAGATTGTACATAAACTGGTAAAGCTGAACCATTTATTGATTCGGAGCGTTATGTTATGTGAGATACGGCACATTTTACTTCTGGCTGATTGTGCCGATAGGGGCTAATATTAGCGAAATAGTAATAGAAAATACCGTATAAAATCATCCAATTACAATTTAAATAACAATTTTCATAACAGCTTTAATTAGAACAAGGATTGAGAAATGGAGAGAACTGTTTTTGAGCAAAAACTCGACCAATTGCGTAAGAAGCAGCAGCTTATGGAAAAGGCCTGGCAGGAAACAGGAAACCGAGAATTACTCCAGTTTTTTGTAGATATTATGCCCATGACATTAAGTGCTGAACGTTGCAGTATTTTTATCCTGGATCCAATAAACGAAAAAGTTTGGTTACAGTGTGGAACCGGGCTTACTGAAAAACAGTTACAGGTGCCGACCGCGAATTCTATTGTTGGCCAGGTAATCGAAAGCGGAAATTTTGTTATGGAGCACGACCTTGAAGACCAGGCCGGTGCGCACGATGTAGTTGCGGTAAAAACAGGATTTGTGACTCGTAGCGCTTTATGTGTTCCTGTGAATGGCGTTACGTCAAAAAAAGTGGTGGGTGCTATCCAGATGTTAAATAAAGTACGTGGTGAGTTTTCTGATGACGATCGAAGAATCCTGGATCGTCTTGCATATCACCTTCAGATGAATATCGAAAATATTTATCTGCGTCAGGAATTATCTACAATGGCCGCAGAAATGGATAAAAAAATCAAAAAACTTGAAGCTAAGTTGGGATAATTTTAGAAGAGAGTTGTTTTTATAAAATAGCTTTTTTTAAAGTCACTTTTTTATTGTCTTGCCAGGGCCAGATCATAATTAAAATTACTATTGAATCATAAATACCATGGTAAAGAGTCTGACCCTGGTTGATTCCTCCATAAGCATCTGCAAGTTCTAAAGCTACATCTATTTTAGATGACTGCACATCTGCTGAAGAGCCCACAATCTCGTATTCTTCTTTGGAAGCTAGTGGCGGGCCCAGTTTATCAGTTAGGATTTTGTTCCAGTCTGAAATATCCTGGTTTAATAAAACAATTTCTTCGTAACTTTCTGAGTTATCACGAACCTCGACAATCGAGTTACAGAGTTCTTTTCCTACAAGGGTTTCTAGTTTCATGTTATAAGTTTAACCATTAAATAAGCGCCCAGCTTTTACACTGGCAGCGCCTGGGTTTCTTAAAAAGGGTTCTGTTTTAGCTTTTTCTCTTAGAAGCTTTCTTTTTAGCTGTTTTTTTCTTTACAGTTTTTTTCTTAACAACTTTTTTCTTTGTTGTTTTCTTTTTTGCAGCCTTTTTCTTGGCTGTTTTTTTCTTCGCAACTTTTTTCTTGGCGGCGGTAATACTCCACTTGCCATTATCATAATGTCCGGTCCAGCCGGTGGCTTTGCCATCAACTTCGGTCATTATATATTGTTCTTTGTTTTTTCTGCTGAATCGAACAACGGTTGGGTTACCCTTGTCATCTTTTAAAGGAGCATCACACAGATACTGGTATTTCGGATCTATTTCCTCCCGATGGGGAATTAGCTCAGCCACTTTTGGTGC
>JAUVNZ010000019.1 GCA_030599435.1 Gammaproteobacteria bacterium
CAAGAACAAAAACAACTCGTCAAAGCCAACTTCTGCTCCACTGGTATCGCCCTGATAGAAATTGGTTTAGCCTGGTGGGGAAGTCAGAAACGATTGCGACGCCTGGTGCACATTGAAGGACTTGAACACATACAACAGGCACTGGAAGCAGGCAAAGGCGTGATTTTGCTTGGCGGCCACTTTACCACCCTGATTATTTGTGGACGATTACTGGCATTAGAATTGCCATACAGTATTCTCACCAAAAAAGCCCATAACAAATTATTTGAAGCGATGATGAGTTTTTACCGCAGCCAGCAATACGAAGAACTCATAGATACCACCAACATGCGCAGCCTGCTGAAATCACTGCGCAACAATCATGTTTGTTGGTACGCACCTGATCAGGATTTTGGTAATCGTCAATCTGTGTTTGCGCAATTCATGGGGATTAATACTGTCACCCTGACCACAACAGCACGACTGGCAAAAACCACCGGGGCTTCTGTGGTGTATATCGATTTTGAACGCCTGCCTGATGCACAGGGTTATCAATTAAAATTACATCCAGCGTTACAAAATTTTCCCAGTGGCGATGATGTAAGAGACGCGCGACGAATAAATGAGCTTATTGAAAAACATGTGCATGAAGTACCGGACCAGTACCTGTGGATACACCGACGTTTCAAAACACGACCACCAGGAGAGTTAGGTTTTTACGGTTATGCGGACAGTGAACGGAATAAACGTGCGGCCGAAGAAGCGGCCAGATCAAATAAGGAATAACTGCCAATCAGCAAAAGTGATACTTTAGATTAGGTCTATAGAATTTTCAGCAAAAAAATCCCGCTATTCAAGCGGGCAGTGTGCATATCATCAAAGAAAATGTAAATTCATTCAGGGAATTTCATTCAACATCGCATAAGCCGCTTCTTTAGTACTTGCAATGCGGGTGTTATATTTCCTCATATAAGTCTCAGCCGCATACCGAGCACCACTTTTCTTAGACTCGTTGTCTGCCACATAGACAACATTCCGGAACTCATCGATACCGCCCCACAATATTTTTTGAACATCGCCTGACACTGAAAAACGACCAGACTCTTTGCAAATAATATCTGTAGATGACGAGAAATTTTTACGAATCTCTTCACGGATGATTTCCAGGTCTCCCATTGAAAATTCATCATCCATGCACGCATCGCAATACAACACGCCATTGTAGTTCTCTAATTTTATACGCTCCGAAACCATCATCACTCCTGGTGTTGCTATATAACTAGTTTATATATAAATGATTGTTGATATCGTTTTTAATGATATATCTTGGTTATCGTCCTGTGACGTAGTTCCTTTAGTGAAAATGGTTATGGATTAATCCAAAAAACTTATCGGGAGGGAAAGTGAGGAAGAGAGAGGGCTGGAGCTACTATCCATCATTAAAATATCAATGATGTTTATCTTCCACGTATGGTTGGACTAATATCAGTAAACGCTCAAGACTACCTCGATTCTCGGCGACCAACTTCTTGCCTTGTTCACCCATAGTCTGGCGAGTCAGAGGGTGAGTTAACAAATCACTTATCGCTGCGGTTAATTGCTCTACATTTTCTACCTGCTGTAACGCGCTAGCGTCACGCATAGATTTACCTATCTCCGCAAAATTAAACATGTGCGGACCCGTAATTACAGGCAATCCAAGAGCCGCGGGTTCTAGCACATTATGCCCTCCTGTCGGTACCAGGCTACCGCCCACAAAAGCCACATCGGATGCAGCATAAAACATCATTAGCTCTCCCAGACTGTCGCCAACAAACACCTGAGTATCTACACCACATTTTTTATTTTCAGATCGCCGCACCACTGCAAAACCTTGTTTTACGCACAGAGTTGCCACTGTTGAAAATCTTTCCGGATGCCGCGGCACGAGAATCAACAGAGCATCAGTAACTTTTTTTCGCACCATTGAAAATGCTTGCAGTATTTTTTCATCTTCTCCTTCGTGCGTACTAGCCGCTATAATCACCGGTCTTTGTTTGCCTGTTGAGTCTTCTCCAAAAGATTGACGTAATTCTTTGCCTGCCTTAATCACCGACTCAGAAACATCAAGATCAAATTTGATACTGCCCGTTACATTTATGTCTTTCGCCGAAAATCCCAGGGATTCAAAATGCTCTGCATCCTTTGGTCCCTGTGCAGCAATAAGGCTAATCTGACGAAGTGTAGCTTGCGTTAATTTTTGAAATCGTTGATAACCGGCAAGGCTACGCTGCGAGAGACGAGCATTAGCTACCACAATGGGGATATTTCTTTCTCGTGATTGGTAAAACAGGTTCGGCCATAATTCTGTTTCCATCACCAGCAAACATTCTGGTTTTATTCTATCTAGAAAACGTTCAACGGCACCGGGTAAATCATAGGGTATATAAACATGGAATACGGTATCGCCAAACTCTGCACGTACACGACTGGAGCCCGTTGGTGTTGTGGTGGTAACAACTATTGAACTATCCGGATACCGGGCCAACAATTCACGAACTAACGGTAACGCGGCTTGCACCTCACCTACCGATACCGCATGAATCCATATAGGTTTATTCAAGGAAGGCGCGCTAAACCAGCCAAAACGTTCTGGCCAGCGTCGCCAGTAATCATGGTTAAGCCTGCCGCGCCATAACAATCGCACTAATACTAATGGCACAGACAAATAAAGCACCAGACTGTAAAGCAACCTCGTACACAAAGCTGACTTATCCTTGCGAGCAGATAGTTTTAACCAACCAGCTAACGGTGAAAACCCTTGTATCGTCAGGGCAAAAAGTCCTCCCAGCAACCCACCCACCACTGCACCCGCTAATACCTGACTGGGGTAATGCACACCTAAATAAACTCTTGAGACTGCGACACTGAATGCGATAAACCCAAAAACAATCCCCCATTTCCATGAGCGTAGCGCCAGGCCCAGAAAACTGGCAGTGAGGAAAAAATTAAGCGCATGATTGGACGGCATACCACGTGGTTTAAAACTACAACCCACATTGAAGGGCTCCAATACCAACCGGACTGTATCTGTAATCTCTGCGCAAGGACGTGGTTGGGCGATGAGGTGCTTGAGATAATTACCGAACATATCACCAAGCCCGATGAAAATAATAAGCAAGAACCACAGGCGCAGACCTGAACGCCCCCAATCCTTGATAAGCAATATAAGAATGAGCAGTAATAGAGGATGTGAGAAGGTCGGCTTCTGACTTACCCAACCGAAGAAGGCATCCAGCATGGGTTGTAGCGATGAACTCGACCAGCCCTGGTTAATCCATTGGAAAATTGCCTCATCCATAATAATCAATCAACCGCCGGCAACCACTCATCAATAATATTTACGACTTTCTCTACATCCTGCTGTTCCCCTTTTACCTGTAGATTTGTGACACGGCAGGCCTCGCCTACATCTGAACCCATCACACCCGTTAACACCGGATCCGTAACTAGATAAAGAGCAATAATGGGCCGATCCAGGGCTGCTGCCATGTGTGATAAACCGCTATCCTCACCCACCAGAAGCTCCGCCTTTACGATTAAACTCGCCAAATCATTAAGACCTAATCTTGGAAGTACTACAGCTTGTTTAAGACCGTTGGCAATGGATTGTGCATTACGTTTTTCGCGTTCATCACCCCAGGGTAATAATACGGACAAACCACGCCGGTTCATTTCAGTACCCAGACCGATCCATTGCTTAACCGGCCATTCTTTTTCTGGTGAGCTGGCCGCGTGCAAAAAAATCACAAAATGTTTCGGTAATCCGGATTCAAGACTGTATTGCTCACGAATGCTGTTTAACGATGCCTCTGAAGCCAAACCATAATCCAGCGGCATATCGCTCAATGAATAATCCAGCACTTGTGACACTAACTGACGATTCCGAGGCACTGCATGTTGTCCACGTGCCACGGAGAATTTGTTCTGATAGAACCATGATGCAATGCCTTCACGGGCACTTTGCTTATCCATTCCTGATACAGGCTTTTGCACCCAGCTGGATAACACTGCACTTTTAAATAAACCCTGGCTATCAATTACGAGATCATAGGGGATTTCTCGTACTTGTTTTCGGAAGGTACGTATTTGCTTCCACGTTGTTGCACTGAACAAATTCTTACGCCAACGTCGTACAGCAACAGGAATAACCTTGTTCACTGACGGATGCCATGCAGGAATATGTGCAAAGCCTTCCTCTACCACCCAGTCAATTAGTAATTCTGGGTGTGCGCGTTTCATATCTGTTATTGCAGGCAACATATGAATGACATCTCCCATGGAAGATGTTTTAACAATTAGCAGTCGTTGAACCGAACTCATTCTTGCTTGCTTGCCTCAGTGTTTGCTCTATTGTTTGTCATACGGCCCACCGCAGACTGGATAGCATCCCGAGCAAGCGTATTTCGTTCAATAACACCAAATCGTGTCAAAACCTCAGCATCTTTTTCTGTCATCACAAAACGGTTAAATTCTTCTTCCAGTTTTCCCTGATCCAGCATTCGAACCCAGCGTCGATAATGATCGCCCATGCGCGCACCTTTATGCAGCAGGGGCTGCCGATTCAATATATTGCGCTCAAATTGCTCATAGGAACGAATAGGATAATGATGAACAACCACTTCATCACTATTACGCTGATTAACAAACCGCATTATATGTCTGGCACGGTGATTTCCACCCTTGATACGAAACAAGCCATGAGGATTAACCAGCACCTTGGGACTGATTTTGACCAGCGGTATCGAAATATTGTCTTCTTCCAGCTGTACCTGACTACTGTAGTAGATAGGATTTTTGACACGCAGGGTACTCGCAGAATAAGGCAAGCCAGCTGAAACCATATTTTCATCCAGAAGCATATTGTGGCGCCTGACGGTAACAATTGAACCACTACGACTCAGGCCTGCTTTTAAATTACCACTTTTTGGAATCCAGAACTCATCCGCATCATTGCTTACTACCCAATCGGCGCCCAAAGTGTCCCTGGCAGTAAAGGCCAACTGCGTCATCCATTCTCGCTGCTGATAGTTTTGTTCCGGTTGGTCGATGATATGCAGGTCAAATTCACCAGTAAGAGATGCCAACATTTCTCGTGTTCCATCGGTAGAACCATTATCCATCACCAAAAAACTATCGATACCCAATTGTGCATGAGTACGGATATTGTCTTCCAGAATATCAATCTCGTTTTTCACCAGAATGGTCATAATCAGGCGTATATCACCTGACTGTCCAAAACGGTTCGCCGTGTAACGGATTAGCTGAGGAATCATAAGCACTATTATGCAGGTCGGGGATTAATCTTGCAGCATTCCAGCTAAAGCAGATACATCATCTACCACGTCAATATTGAGCGTTTTAAATAATTCCAGAAACTGTTCCTGGTAGCTGCTGTTAGCGATAGCGATAACCCTTAACGTTGGACGTAGCCATTTACTCGATAATAAGGTTGTAGATACATCACCAATAATGATTGCATCACCAAGCCCGGGTAACAAAACCTCGAACGCTAATACTGCTGGCAGCAAAACCACGCCTGTTTCTCTCGCTAGACCCAGAGGGTCTGAACCTGTCTGGCGCGGATGATATTTTATTCCGACCCGCTTACCCTGGCGGCTTAAATCCTTGACGAGCCTTCTCATCACCCCGGAATACCTGGAATTATCACCTACCAACGAAGCATGGGGCAACGTTATGACGATATCGAGACTGCCAAGTTCATTGCTATCTATATCAAACTTTTCCAATAAATTTCTTGAAAAAGATTTCATCGAATCTGCTTCAAACTGTTTTGCATTGATTTCATGTAAAACTTTCTGCTTAAGTGTTTCATGCACCAAGTCCGGAAAAGCAACATAAGCATCATCGACCCATTCAGAAGCTCCCACTGATTCAGGTTGCTGCCACCAAAAACCATAAAACAATTTCTTCAAGGCCTTATCAATCCATACATCCCTCACCTCCCTGGATTTACGGCCAACATAAGTAAAAGTACCATCATCAAGATAGATCCCGCGTGGGTGGTGGCTAGAATATGTTGCGTAATACATAGCGTATTGAAATTCTACACGACGATCATTGCCAACGGCGATCGTGTCAGGTTCTAATTCATCCAATATTGAACGCAGTTTACGAAATGACCATCGTCGATTACATAACTTTTTCATAACGTTTTTAGTGCGTGACGGAAACACATGCACCTTTTCGAAAGGGGAGTCCGCCCACGACTTAACTGCATCAATATAAATGTGCGAACTCACGCCAGGCTGATCGATAAAACACAATTCGTAATGCGTTTGATTGCTGCTTTCAGTATTAGCTTTTTTATCCAACGCAACAACGCTGGCCATGAAAAGATTTAACGGGGTTGATACCATAAATAAGGCGCGGTTAGTCGTCTTTTTCACGCATTCAAATTTTGAATTCATACTATCCCAATGCATCTCACCAGGTTTCGCCCAGCTTTCTGGTACAGCATATTCTTCCTTGATATAACGCAAAAAATTACCACGCAATTTTTCATCTGGCTGCCATTGATTTATATCATTAAGCACATCAACCAAATCTTTTTCAGTTTCAGCATTTCTGGCAAGCCCCTCAATCCCATAAAATGCATCCCCAATAACAACCACTTTTTTACCAAGCAACAACGCCTCTAACCCAACGGTTGAATTTATAGTAATAACCGCTGCCGATTTTTCGATAAGCTCCTGAGTATTTACTTCATTAGCAAACATGAGATGTTTTTCATTTTTTACACGTTGATGCAAATGCTGGTAATCCTGCCCGGAAGATGGGTGCTCCTTGAACACAAATGTAACCCCACTATCCCGAAGCTGTTTTTGTACAGCAGCGATAACTTCAAACAAGTGCTCCATATTTCTAATCCATGGTGAATGGATAGTAATCTGGCTATCTGTATTTACCTGGAACGGCACAAAAATAAAACTTTCAGGCAAGTCTGCCAGTTTAGAATGATTCGTTTTAGCGCCTTCCGGTGCTCTCGCCACAAGTTGAGAGGGTAATTTTATATTCTCATCAAATTGTAGATCACTATAAAACTCACGGTGGCGCGGCAATGAGTTAAAAGCATTAACCCCCTTAAAATCTAGTGTTGTGGTATTGGGAAGTAAACCATTTTCAAAATATGCACATTTCCGACCCAGGCATTTTGCTGCCTGCACTACGATCGCCTGACGCAATTTATTACCATTCCATATCGCAACAATTTCGCTGGGATTTTGTTGTAAATATCGAAAATATTTCAGGAAAAGAAAGTTTGCGTCCAGCCGTCGAACAAATCCATAAACACGCCAATAAAGAGAGCTGCCTCGCTTATTGACAGCTTTAACTGCAATGGCATTTTGTTTTTCTCGTAATTTAAGATCGACGATATAAGCAATATTTGCCTGGCGTAAATACTTAATGCCATGAACCCCTGGCAGTAAAATATCTTTATACCATACAACTTTTGAGGAACAATAAAGGTGATGACTCAGCGAGCTAAAATAATTTTGCTGTAAATCTCGCGCAGCAAAAAAAAGAATTCGCAAAGGCGGGGAGGTTTTTCTCATAAAACGCTTCAAACCCTACGTTTGAATAAGAAGAGCATTAAGCCAGGCAGTCGGACTACTTACGTTAACTACCTGTTTAACCACTCCATATATTTGCGTACACCTTGTTCAACGCTGGCAAAAGATTCTGTATACCCTGCGGCACGTAACTCATTAATATCTGCTTCCGTAAAGCTTTGATATCGACCTTTAAGGTGCTCTGGAAAAGCGATGTACTCAAGCTTACCCTTGCCATGAAAATCGGCAACAGCATTCGCCACGTCATTGAAAGCCTGCGATCGTCCCGTACCCAGGTTAAAAATGCCCGATTTGTCTGTATTATCCAAAAACCATAAATTCACATCACACACATCGTTGACATACACGAAATCGCGACGCTGTTCACCATCCTCATAACCATCACAACCTTCAAATAATTTTAGTTTCCCATTTTCATGAAGCTGATTATTAAAATGGAACGCAACGCTAGCCATGGAGCCTTTATGCTGCTCTCGGGGGCCATAAACATTAAAATAACGAAATCCGACAATCTGGCTTTTTGCTGTTGGCAAAATACGGCGCACGTATTGATCAAAAAGAAACTTCGAGTAGCCGTACATGTTGAGCGGCTCTTCATGCTCACGCAACTCCTTAAATACGGAGCCGCCGCCATAAACTGAAGCGGATGAAGCATAGAGATACTGAACACCATGCTCTAGACAATAATGCAGTAGAGTTTTGGAATATTCATAATTATTCTCCATGATGAACTGACCGTCCCACTCTGTGGTATCTGAGCATGCCCCTTCATGAAAAATTGCTTCTGCGCCGAAATCTTCTCCAGCCTGTATCCGGTCTATAAATTCATCTTTATCAATGTAATCAGCAATTTCAAGGTCTGCCAAATTACGAAATTTAGTGCCATCCGTTAAATCATCCACCACCAGCACATCGTCCCGACCACGCTCATTGAGCGCCCTGACGAGATTGCTGCCAATAAAGCCAGCTCCACCGGTGACAATAATCATGTTAAACCCTCTTTACTTAAATATTTGTAAATTCTCTGACGCCCAAACAAAGTACTAATCAGATTTACGAATCACATCAATAATATCGCTTGTTGAACAACCATCTTCAAAGCCCAATACCTTAACGTCTCCACCATTATCTTTAACGCATTGATAACCCGCAATATCTTCAGGACGGTAGTCTCCGCCTTTCACTAACGTATCTGGCAAAATACGGCACATTAAAGACTCTGGTGTATCTTCTGAAAACAGAACCACCCAATCCACGCAGCCTAAAGCTGCTAACACAATCATGCGTCGCTCAACTGCATTTACAGGACGACCTTCACCCTTCAGTCTGCGCACAGAGTTATCATCGTTTACTGCAATGATAAGCCTGTCACCCAATTTCTTGGCTTGTTCCAGATACGCCACGTGGCCCGCATGCAAAATATCGAAACAACCATTCGTCATTACTATACTTTCGCCGTGAGCACGAGCATCTTCCACCATCAACATAAGCTGCTCTTCGCTGACGACACCACTACCGGTATTTTGATGTTCCTGCACAGCACGACGTAGCTCAGGTAAAGATACGGTAGCGGTACCCAATTTACCCACCACAATACCTGCCGCCAAATTAGCCAGTGCCGTCGCATCAGGAAGGGTTCCTCCTGCGCCAAGCGTAATAGCCAATACCGAAATAACCGTATCGCCAGCGCCGGTAACATCAAAGACTTCTTGCGCCTGTGTCGGTAAGTGCATCTCTTTTTCACTATCACGCAACAACGTCATGCCGTGCTCGCCACGTGTCACCAATAAGGCATCAAGTTTATGATCTTTTAGCAGCCCATTACCACGACCCACCAATTCAGACTCATCGGAACAACTTCCCACCACATCCTCAAACTCTTTGAGATTTGGCGTGATTAATGTAGCGCCTTTGTAAACACTAAAATCATTACCCTTGGGATCAACCAATACAGGCTTACCTGCTTTACGAGCCAATGCAATAAGCTCAACCGAATGCCGCAGCGCACCTTTACCATAATCGGACAACACTACTGCATCGGCATCCGTCAGTTGCTGTTTATACTCTGACAACATTTGTGAAAAATCTGCCGATTCAAAACCTTCCTCGAAATCCAAACGAATAAGTTGTTGATGCCGACTTAATACACGTAACTTTGTAACCGTGGGAAACTCAGAAAAACGGGTAAACTTACAATCGACGTTGGCAGCTTTAAGACATGCTTCCAATGTGTTCGATGCCTCATCGTCACCTGTTGGACCAACAACGGTTACCTTTGCACCCAATGCTGCAATGTTAAGTGCCACATTACCTGCTCCACCCGGCCGATCTTCAGACTGGTTCACGTGCACTACAGGCACAGGCGCTTCGGGTGAAATACGTGATGTTCCGCCATGCCAATAACGATCCAGCATCAGGTCACCCACTACCAGTACACGAGCATTTGAGAAATCAGGGATTTGCATTTTCTTAGTCAAAGTATTGTGAAAGATTTTCCATGAAATTAACGAGGCTCAAAAGCTTCGCAAATGATATGCAACATTAGAATATGCGCTTCCTGGATTCGTGCCGTGGAATCAACATTAATAGTTAGGTCTGTATCTGCAAGGCCAACTAGCTTGCCTCCATCTCTGCCTAACAAAACCACGCTGTGAATGTTATTTTTTTTCGCGTATTCCACAGCTCGAATAACATTAGCTGAATTACCGGAGGTACTTATCCCCACAAGCAAATCCCCATCGCGAGATAAAGCCTGTAACTGACGTGCAAAAATTTCTTCAAACCCGTAGTCATTACCTATAGAGGTTACCGCTGAACTATCAGTAGTTAATGCAGTAGCGGGATAGCCAGGGCGATCCATTTGATAACGTCCTGTTAACTCGGCAGCAAAATGCTGGGCATCAGAAGCTGAGCCGCCATTACCACAGACAAAAACCTGATTACCTCGTGAGAACGTTTGCACAATTAAGCCTGCAACTTCCCTTAAGCGGTCTTCTAACGCGGACACACAATCCACTGCTTGTGTGTGGGCGGCAATATCTGCCTGTATATCAAGTTCTATAGTAGGTGCCATACTCTCGTTTCTAGCTAGAAGTGTATTAAATTAATTTTAAAGATAGCGCTCAAGAAGCATTTTTAAGAGTGTAATCCGCGCCACAATACGGACACTTCGCCTTACCAGATTCATCCAGTGACAAATAAACCTTCGGATGCGAATTCCATAGACTCATACCATCCATGGGGCAGTGTAAAGGAAGATCTGCCTCAGTAATTTCATAATGATTCTTTTCATTCGGTTGAATCGTACCTTTGGTATCTTTTTGTGTTTGACTCATACTGTTTGTCTCAAAAGAAGCTTTCCTAAATATTTAAAATTACGATGAAGCTAATGCCAACCAGTCCTGATGGCCTTCATGCCGCCCGTGCACAACATCAAAATACAATGTTTGTAATTGCTCAGTCACAGGACCACGACCACCATTACCAATGGGTCGGTTATCTAGTTCACGAATAGGCGTCACTTCGGCAGCAGTGCCGGTGAAAAAAGCTTCGTCGGCTACATAAACTTCGTCACGGGTAATACGCTTTTCGCAAATATCCAGACCCAACTCATCGGCAAGATCAAAAATAGTGTCACGAGTTATACCCTCCAAAGCAGAGGTCAACTCTGGCGTGTAGATCACACCATTACGGACGATAAAAATATTTTCACCGCTTCCTTCCGCTACAAAACCATCCACATCCAGCAATAAAGCTTCATCGTAACCATCAACCAACGCTTCCTGTAACGCCATCATGGAATTAATATAGTTACCATTGGACTTGGCTTTGCACATGGTGGCGTTAACATGATGTCGCGTAAACGAAGAAGTTTTTATGCGTATACCCTTTTCCATACCATCAGCACCGAGATAGGAACCCCAATCCCAGGCAGCAACCATCACATGTGTGTTGAGATTATCGGCACGCAAGCCCATGCCTTCTGAACCATAAAAACACATGGGTCGGATGTAGGCGCTATCGAGATTATTCTCACGCACGGAAGCCAGCTGGGCCTCATTGATAGTGTCCTTATCAAAAGGCATGCTCATACCCAGAATCTTGGCTGAACGGAACAGACGATCGGTATGTTCCTGCAAACGAAAAATAGCCGCACCTTGATCTGTTTTATAAGCGCGCACACCTTCGAACACACCCATCCCATAATGCAGGGTATGCGTAAGCACATGCACCTTGGCCTCACGCCAGGGTACCATTTCACCATCTAACCAGATGACGCCGTCGCGATCATCCATCGACATACTACTTCTCCTAATCAAAGTGTTAAATACAGCTTCTATTAACTAATGCTGTCTGACCCGAACATCTCTCGCCAAAGTCGTCTAACATCGCCACGCTCTTTTACATACAGTTCATCCGACACAATCGTTGACCGTTCCTGCAATGTCAGCCGATGAACTTCAGCCCGATAAGTTCGATAAGCGTCACTCAATAATGACGCATCATTTTCCGGCATTTTGCCGTTTTGGGCAAAGCCAGCCAATAAACGAATATTGTCAGTAAAATCAGTCAGTGCCAGCGTATCACAGGCCCAACTCAAAACGCCGCATTGAACCATAAATTCAATATCGGCGATACCTCCAGCACTGTGTTTAAGGTCGAACTCACCCTTTTTGGTTTTATCCAGTGATACACGCATTTTCTGGCGCATCTCGACGATATCGTTTCGCAGTTCCACGGGGGCTCGCTTTAGAGACAACACCTCACGGCGGACCGTTTCAAATTGTTTGCCCACGTTAGCATCACCCGCCACCATCCGCGCCCGCACTAACGCCTGATGCTCCCATGTCCATGCCTTATTCTTTTGATAATCAGTAAAAGCAGACAGGCTGGTTACAAGTAAACCTGACGCCCCGCTGGGCCGCAATCGCATATCCACCTCATACAAAATACCTGCCGGTGTATGGGCAGTCATAATATGGATCATACGCTGGCCAAGACGGGCAAAAAATATGGCATCAGCCACTGGCTTCTTGCCATTAGTCATAGCACTCGTTTTATGGCTACTGTGTACAAAAACCAGGTCGAGATCCGAGCCATAACCCAACTCATATCCACCGAGTTTGCCATAAGCCAGAACGGCAAAACCTTTGTCAGTATCACTGGCACAGCTTGGAACACCATGGCGCCCCACCATATCCGCCCAGGCCTGATCCAGCACAGCCTCTAAAATTACCTCAGCAATATCAGTCAGCAGATTACTGACTTCCATAAGGGGCACAGCTTCCACCACATCCGCAGCCGCCACCCTTAACAC
>JAUVNZ010000306.1 GCA_030599435.1 Gammaproteobacteria bacterium
AGAAAGTGCCGCACAACTGGTTCGTTTCGCCAAACAGACAGGCACCGCATTATTTCTGGTAGGGCATGTCACTAAAGAAGGCACACTTGCCGGCCCACGTGTACTTGAACATATGGTTGATACCGTACTTTATTTTGAAGGCGACCCGGGTGAACGTTATCGTATGATTCGTGCCATAAAAAATCGTTTTGGTGCAGTCAATGAACTGGGCATTTTTGCAATGACCGAAGAAGGCCTGAAAACAGTCAGCAACCCGTCGGCAATTTTTCTTTCGCGTCACGAACAGCCCGTTCCCGGTAGTATCATCACCGTCACCCGTGAAGGCAGTCGCCCGCTGCTCATTGAATTACAGGCGCTGGTGGATGAGAGCCACAGCAATAACCCGCGTCGAGTTTGCTTAGGGTTAGACCCCAATCGCTTAAATATGTTACTCGCAGTGATGCACCGTCACGCCGGTATTGCCATGTTCGATCAGGATGTGTTTATCAATATTGTTGGCGGTGTACGCCTTACCGAAACCTCTGCTGATAGCGCACTTATACTTGCTGCACTTTCCAGCTTTCGCGACAAACCATTACCTAACGACATATTCACCTTTGGCGAAGTCGGTTTAGCCGGTGAGATTCGCCCGGTACCCAACGGCCAGGAACGTTTACGCGAAGCCGCCAAACACGGCTTCAAAACAGCAATAATTCCAAAAGCCAACAAACCAAGAAAAGGCGAACCCATTGAAGGACTCAACATCATTGCTGTACAACGTGTTAGTGAGCTGATTGACACCGCTATTACACTATAAAATATCAAAAACATTGAACCGCAGAGACGCAGAGACACAGAGAAAAGCTTTATTTTGTTAAATGTAGTCACGCGAGAGCGTGGCTACAAAACTACAATATTTTTCTCTGCGCCTCTGCGCCTCTGCGGTAAAATCTGTATTTGTTTGATAGAATGCACCATGACTAAAAAGACCCCAAATTTTGAAAAAGCATTAACCGAACTCGAAACCCTGGTCGACGATATGGAACAGGGCAATCTCAGTCTGGAAGAATCACTCAAACGTTTTGAAAAAGGTATTGCCTTAAGTACCGAGTGTCAACAGGCATTGCAAAATGCTGAGTTAAAAATCAAGGAACTGGTTGAAAAAAACGGCAAACTGCTTGAGCAAGATATCGAGCTGGATGACTAAGCATACTTTCCAATCCCTCCTGGAGACTTACCAGAAGCGTGTTGATGCCGCATTAGATAAATACCTGCCATCGGACGATCCACCAGAACACAACCTGGCTGCAGCTATTCGTTATTCTGTTATAGGGGGCGGTAAGCGCATCCGGCCTGCTATGGTTTATGCTGCTGGTGAAGCCATGGGCGTATCAACCGACCTGCTGGATATTCCTGCCTGCGCAGTTGAAATGATCCACGCTTATTCATTAATTCATGATGACCTGCCGGCAATGGACGATGATGATCTACGGCGCGGTCGCCCCACCTGTCACAAAAACTTTAATGAAGCCACTGCAATACTGGCCGGTGATGCCTTACAGGCCCTGGCTTATGAAATTCTGGCGAAAGATGATCATAAAGAATTAACACCTGAACATCGAATTGAAATGTTAAGCCTGCTAACCGAAGCCAGTGGCGCACACGGTATGGCCGGAGGTCAGGCAGTAGACCTGGCATCTGTCGGCAAACAACTCACACTGGATCAGCTGGAGCACATGCATCAGCTTAAAACCGGCGCCCTGATTCGGGCCAGTATCCTGCTTGGCGGTATGTGTAAACAGGATATTAGTCAGCCGGAAATTGACATGCTCAGCAATTATGCCTTGTGTATTGGCCTGTCCTTCCAGATTCAGGATGATATTCTTGATGTCATCAGTGACACTGAAACACTGGGCAAACCGCAGGGTTCAGACGAAAAACAGGAAAAACCGACGTTTCCAGCCATTATAGGACTGGAAAAGTCCAAACAGCTGGCACTGGAACAACATGAACTTGCGCTAAAAACACTTGAACATCTGGATGAAAAAGCCGATAGTTTACGCCTGTTATCTGCTTATATTGTGGAACGTCAATTTTAACCAGCTGAATAATTAACCTATACTGTCCAACACATGCCATTTTCTAAATCCAACTGGTCACTACTAGAGTCAATAAACTCACCAGCAGATGTTCGCAAGCTCAATACCTTGCAACTGAACGAACTGGCACGCCAGCTGCGTGAGTTTTTGCTGGACAGCGTTTCATCTACCGGTGGTCATTTGTCTGCAGGCCTTGGCACAGTAGAACTCACCGTAGCGCTGCATTACGTATTCAATACCCCTTATGACCGACTGGTATGGGATGTAGGTCATCAAACCTACCCACATAAAATTCTTACCGGTCGCCGCGAAAAAATGACTACATTACGCCAAAAAGGCGGCATCGCAGGTTTCCCAAAACGTGAAGAAAGTGAGTATGACTGTTTCGGCACCGGCCACTCCAGCACCTCGATTGCTGCAGCCTTAGGCATGAGTATCGCCGCCAGACAGAACAATGAAAACCGACATTGTGTCGCCATCATCGGTGATGGTGCAATGACCGCGGGCATGGCATTTGAAGCACTGAATCATGCCGGTGACAGTGATGCCAATTTACTGGTTATCCTGAACGACAATGACATGTCGATTTCCCCCAATGTTGGCGCACTATCAAACCACCTCACCCGCTTATTATCCGGCAATCTATTTTCGACCCTACGTGAAGGTGGAAAAAAAGTACTGGAAAATATCCCGCCTGC
>JAUVNZ010000024.1 GCA_030599435.1 Gammaproteobacteria bacterium
AAAAAAAGCCAGCAACACTGCATAGGTCTGCTCTTCTGCCGTCTCTAATAACGCCCAATCAGCAAAATCTGGAGGGGGATTGAATGAAAGCCAATGTGAGGTGCAAGCCAGAAACAGACTGACTTCATCAGGAAAATAGCGATAGACGGTCAGTCGCTGCACACCTGCTTTTTCAGCAATGGCTTTTATACTGGTATTTGCAGGCCCCAGCTCTTCATGCAGCGCAACCGTTGCATCGACAATACGCTCACGCGTCTGCTCCTGCTGCTCTGCCCTCCTGGTTTTAGTGTACTTTCTCTTCTTCATAATCATATACCTATATTCAATAAACATAGCTGTTTATTGAATGCTTGACAAGCTGTTTTTTTGGGCATACCCTATTTAACTGAACACATATGTTCACTCAATAATACTTTACATCGCCCAGCTGTAATCATGGCCATAAGGAGGAAATCAGATATGAATGAACCAACAATGTTTGAATCAAGAGAAAGCGCACCCGATATTGTTTCACTGGTGTCATATATACCAATACCAGGTTACGGCGTATTACCGGTAAACGCTTTTGTTATCAAAGCCAAAGAACCGGTACTGGTAGACACCGGCATGGTCTCAGTACGATCAGAGTTTATGCGTGAATTGAGAGCAACTATCGATCCAGAAGACTTACGCTGGATCTGGATAACGCATATCGACATGGACCATATCGGCAATCTTGAAGCGGTACTTGCAGAAGCACCTAATGCCCGCGTCGTTACCACTTATATCGGCATGGCGAAAATGGGCCTACATGGCCTGCCACTGGATCGAATCTTTCTACTTAACCCAGGGCAATCGCTCGATGCCGGCGATCGCCAATTACTGGCTGTTAAACCACCAACATATGATGCGCCAGAGACAACAGGTCTGTTCGACCAAAAGTCCAGTGCTTTTATCAGTGCTGATAGCTTTGGCGCCATATTAGACAGCCCTGTCGACAATGCAGCTGAAATAAATACAAACGATCTTCGTGAAGGCAGTCATCTCTGGTCATCGATAGATGCGCCATGGCTTCGTTTAATCGATAATGATAAATTTGCTGAAACCTTAACGGCAATAGAAAAGCTAAACGCAAACACGGTACTCAGTGCACATTTACCGCCAGCAGAAAACATGAGTAAAACGCTACTTGGTATTCTTGCCGATGCCTGTCAGGCACCTACATTTGTTGGACCAGACCAACAGGCACTGGAAAAAATGATGGCAGCATAGTTAAGTAAAAAATATAAAGGGGGCAGATTGAGCTACCCCTTTAATCTTGATAACCAAACCGGGGCCAGAGAGCAACTGTTACTAATATAAGAAACTATTTCTCTCTGGCCTCGATTGTTTGAAAATAACAGGAAATCTCACAAAAACTAAAACGTAAAACTCTAACGTGATTATCAAGCCAAAAACTCGCGGTTTTATCTGTATAACAACTCATCCAACTGGTTGCGAAGCCAATATTAAAGAACAGATAGCGCGGGTAAAAGCCGATGGTCCTGTTGCAAACGGCCCTAAGAAGGTTTTAGTGATCGGCGCAGCAACATTGGGTGCAAGAAAGGGGTCGGTGACAAAGCGTAATGATTGTCATTTGTCACCGACCCCTTTAATTTAGAATTGTGCTACCGTAGCGAAGCGAAGAGCACAATTCAAACGCCGCGGAGGTATGTCCGAGTTGAACGGCCTTGTTATGTTTATATCCCAAGGGTTATCACCAGCTCTTTGTTTTCAACAACTACATCTTTCAACACCATGCGGGCGACTGCCTGCTTAGCATCTGTTGAACGGAGAGTGTAAATTGGGTTTTCTTCGTAGTATTTGGACAAAGCCTTAGTTAATGCCTGATTCACCTTGGTCAGATATTTGTCTGGTATGCCTTGTATTTCTAAGCTTTCAATTTCTGGGGTTGTAAGAAAGAATTCACCTTTGTCTGCCTTGTAACTTACGCCCCCAGATACATCTACTGTACCACCTAAAGGCTTAGGGTTTTTATCAACAGTGATGTTAAGTAACACATCAACGCCAGCGCTCACTCTTTTGGCCCCATCCTCAAGGAATACTCGCGGGTTTTGTAGTGTTATTTGTATGATTAAGAAATAAGACTTTGTTAGGGGTAACTTTTCACCAAGCTTTTCTCTAATTTCAGCTTCAGACATCCGTACAACATACTCTTTACCAGAAAAGTATGAGTACGCTCCCAATGCCAATATGGCAATTACCGATACTGCTACTAATAGCGATTTATTCATGATTCCCTTTTTAAACATAACTTATAATTCGACCCCACATCCAGGGTGATATAACGTTTGAAATAACGCGACGCGCTTTTTGCGGTCGCCGTTAATTGACTTGTTAGGGCTTTGCTACTATTATGTACGGAAACACAGTACACAAACGAGGTAAAAGAAATGGACAGTATTAGTGTAAATAAATTTAGAGACAACCTAAAAAGCTTTGTTGAACAAGTAGTTACAGAGCATTTGCCACTCAAGGTTACGCGCAGAAGTGGTGATGATTTTGTTGTTTTAAGTGCAGATGACTGGGAGCGCGAACAAGAAACATTATATGTTTTGCAAAACAGTGACTTAATGAAACAAATAGCAGCATCAGCCACCACAAATGCAAAAAACAAGGGATATAAACCTACAGCCGGAGAGCTAGATGAGATCACTGGTATTTGAAGGTAACACTTGGGCTGCATATGAAGAACTCAGACTAAAAGACAAGAAACTGCACAAAGTGCTTTGTCGTTTATTGAAAGAAATGCTTCGTGACGATCCGCACACTGGCACTGGAAAACCTGAACCATTAAAACATAACCTCTCTGGTTTGTGGTCTCGCCGTATTAGCCAGAAAGACCGCGTTATTTATAAATACGACAAAGACTACATTTATATTTTTGCAATTGGTGGGCATTACGATCAATTTTAAATTGCCCTGAACGTCACAAATCACCGGCGGAAAAAAGTAAAGCGACTAAGGAGCGGCGCTTTTTTCTGTCCGAGTGAATTTGTCTTGTTAGTTGCTATCATTAGCTTAAGAAGCTCATACTCGTACAGCCGCTTCAGCATCTTCCGTAACCGGTGTAACCTCGATTGCGAGCAGTGGCATCCGCTCCGCCACATGTATGCTGTAAAAGCGCGACAATATTGTCGGTTTCACACAATAGCCATCCCCTGTTAGAACCAGGAGTGTGCCAGCGACCCAACGCGGTCAGCCCTTCAGTCATAGGCGCACCGCCTTTGAGAAAAGCATCAACAGCCGCATCATAATTTTCAGGCGGAACTGACCAGCAAAGCAAATATCTCATAACCGTCTACCAATGGTTTAGTTTATTTTTTTCGAGGTCGTCTCTAAAACAGCGCCACCCTGATGAACTCAATTTTTCAATGAACTCTGCTGCCTTGCGCTCGCAATAATTCTGCGTATTTTTTGCTTCCCACAATGCACGGGGCAAAACATTCTCCTTTGGCTTGGAATAAAATACTTTGCACGGCAATCTCGCAGGCGCTTCCGGGTAGAAAACAACTACTTGCCGGGTAAGCTCGGCGTTCTGGCATGTCCATGAGCTTGCAGAAACTTCTGAAGCCAGCCCTAGAAAGACCAGCAGACACACTGGGGATCCAAAATTCATATACTTCATTGCGTCTATCTTCCCTATTAAAAAGGTCTACATCTCATGGGTAACTCGGCAAACTAACGCTGAGTTAAACGGCAAGCCGCTTTTGCTTGTCCGAGCTGTGCGTTTTTTTGCACAGCGATTTAAACGATTTGTTAGGCTTAGTTTTAAGGATATGGGGTCAAGTCTTACATATCACATTCAATTGCTTTAACAGCCTAACTAATAAATATGTCAAATGTAAGACTTGACCCCCATACCTTTTTATTCTGATCAACACCAGTGCTCGAATCATGCTCAAGTATCTCTATGCATGGCATACGGCTGCCAGGATTTGCTCATAGTTCCGCAGCTTCCTTTGTTACCTGCTCGCGAACTGGGGAAAAAATGGGGGCAGACAAGAATGGCACTAAGTTAAGCACTTTTAGCATGAGAGACACATCTGATAAAGCCGCTCCAGTACAGGGCTAAGCTGTTGATAGATCATGATAAAGCCCCTTAACTTAGTGCCATTCGGGACAGACAACGGTTATTATGTCCCATATTATTCACACCGCACCTTTGTTAACTGATCACACATCGCCTGATTGGCTGTAAATATCTTTTAGCTGCAATATCACTGCGCCGAGGCCTAACAGTAGTAGTGCAAAGACAAGCAAACAACCGATCACCGGAATAAGCTTTAATAAACCAAGCACAAAAATGGCGATGCTTACTGAAAGTAATCTGCGACCAGTCGTTGTAACATCTTTATGTAAGCGTCTGGCACCCCAGTCGCCAACAAAGAAACAGGAAACTAGCAAACCCAAAATTAATGCTACGAAATAAAGCGCCATAATACTCAGGCCAACCCATACACCTAAAACAATGCTTATTAGCAATACAGCAATTATAGGCACGATGAAAAGTACGAGGAAACCTGCGCCAAGACTTTTCAACGGATCGGTCGAAATTCTTCCAACTGCCAACATGGTAAAACCAGGAAACAGTTTGAACAACACGATACTGGCAACCACCATGGTGATCACAAAGAAGATACCAGCGCCCCTGTGGGAATGATCCCACTCGACCTTCTCATAGCTAACATTGCCAGCAATCCTGGCAGCAGAGTGTATATTCGCTTCACTGGGGCTTCTGTAATGTAAATCACCATTGATAATGGCACCTTCGAGAATTTGTATCTCTCCGCCTTCGAGTTTCACATCGCCATGAACAATGCCCGACAAACGAATGCTGCCAGCACCTATAAGCAGGTCTTTGTTAACCGTTCCGGCAACATGCACATCACCGCCCGCCAGCCAGGCCTCGCCACCAATAGTTGAACCTGCTGAAATGTTAATTCTTCCGCCGCTTGCGATAAGGTCATCACCAATATTGGCATCAACTGAAATATCCCCGCCAGCTATGCGAACGTCATCCTGAATTTCTCCACGTATGTGAACCGAGCCGCCAACGACCATAGCATCACCTTTGATATTTTGCCCAATAAACAAGTCTCCACCAGCAACCACAACATCGCCAGAAATGAGAGCATTGATATCCACAGTGCCACCCGCAGCGTAATAATCATCGTTGACAGTTCCGCGACGCGTCACAGTCTCACCACTTTCCGGCATAGAAAAGCTAAGTAAAGGAACAAAAAGCATCAACACAAGAGACAATATTGTGATTATATTTTTTAGGTTATTCATGTCCAGTCTCCATTCAAGTACATTTAACAGCGAGTTATTTATTCTAGATTACGGTTTTTTATCTGATTGTAAAATTTTTAGCCACATCGATACCTTTCCATCTCCCAGGCTCATCAACGCACTCGTCATTCCCCCATGCTTTTGGCAGGAATCTATGCCCTAATTCGCAAGACTTCTGTCTGCAACCAGTCCTTAAAACAATATTTTTAGCTGTAAAAAGACAGGTTTAAACATCTAAAACAGCCTTATATTTGATGAATTTTTTTAGTTCAATAAGTTTTGTGTAGGTGCGACCCAGAAAGTGACTGGCAAATGTGATATCTAAGTCTTGACCCTCTGTTTTTGGAACAATTTTTCGCACCTACTTTCTGTGATAAAACTTATATTAAATAATACAGACAGAGGAACTATTTATAGTATTGTTAAGCCTGATAACAGAGAGTAGGATTCAGCGAACTTCAACATAGGCAGCATAGAGATACATATGTTCACATATCAGGGCCTTCATCCGCATCGAGTTTATAAACTGCCCCTTTTTCTGGTGTTACTGTTATTGCTGCTGGCGAATGATATAAATGCTTTTGCCGCACCGGCAGCCAAAGGCGCAGTCAGGCACGTCATCGTCGCGCCGGTGGTGCTGAAACAGATCTCCGATCGGGTCGAAGCGCTGGGTACCGCACACGCGACTGAATCCGTCAACATCAGCAGTAACATTACCGAAAAGGTCAAGCGCATAGACTTCGAGGACGGCCAGCAGGTCAAGGCCGGGCAAATACTCGTTGTACTTGATGAGTCCGAAGAACAGGCAGAACTGAAACGGGCACAGGCAGTGCGTGACGAACGCAAACTTGCGCTTAAGCGACTGCAGCAACTTGAAGATCGCCAGCTAACCTCGCCTGATGAAATTGATCGCACACGTCTTGAACTGGAGCAGGCAGAAGCCAGCATTAGCGTGATTAAAACACGCATCAGCGACCGTGTTATCCGCGCACCGTTTGACGGCATTGTTGGTCTGCGCGATATTAGTGTCGGTGCCCTGGTGGAAACCGGTGACCTCATCGCCACCCTTGATGACATCCGCCAGATTAAACTCGATTTCTCAGTGCCTTCGGTATTTCTCTCCGAACTAAAACCCGGATTGAAGATCAAGGCACGTGCGCTAGCACTGGGCAATAAAGAGTACCTGGGTGAAGTTAAAAGCATTGATAGCCGTGTTGACCCGGTGACACGTTCCATCCAGGTGCGCGCCCTGTTGCCTAATCCTGATGGCGATATTCTTCCCGGCATTCTGATGCAGGTCGAACTGCTGCATAATACCCGCCGGGCTCTGATTATACCGGAGGCCTCCCTGACGCCACTGGCAGACAAACAGTATGTCATGCTGCGCGTTGAAAAAAACGGCAAGGATACCGTCGAGAAACGAGAAGTTAAAATTGGTATCCGCTTACCCGGTTATGTTGAAATTCTTGATGGCCTGAGTGATGGTCAGCAGGTAGTTACCCACGGCAATAACAAGGTACGTCCCGGTGATGCTCTTAATGTGCTGGCGGTCGATGATGGCAGCATCGATGTTGCCACCATCATAAAAAACCAGAACAAAAATAAACAAGGAAAAGCACCTTGATTCTTTCTGACCTGTCGGTTAAACGCCCGGTACTGGCGGCAGTATTATCCATCCTGCTGATCGCGTTTGGCCTGGTTGCCTTCGACCGTCTGCCTTTGCGCGAATTCCCCAACATCGACCCACCGGTGGTATCGATTGATACCGTTTACCCTGGTGCCTCAGCTGATGTGGTTGAAAGCCGTATTACACGTATTATCGAAGACCGTATTGCCGGCATCGAAGGCATGCGTTTTATCGAATCCAGCAGTGAAGATGGACGTTCCAGGATTTCGATTGAGTTCGATGTCGATCGTGATGTCGACGCGGCGGCCAATGACATTCGCGATCGCGTTTCCGGTGTGCTCGACAACCTGCCACTGGAAGCCGAACCGCCCGACATCCAGAAAGCAAGCAGTGATGACGACGTCATTATGTGGCTTAACCTGGTCAGTGATCGCCTCACCGTACCGGCATTGACCGACTATGCCGAACGATACCTGCTTGACCGTTTCTCAGTGCTCGACGGCGTGGCCCGTGTGCGCATCGGCGGCAAGCAGTCTTACGCCATGCGCGTCTGGCTTGATCGTATCCGGCTGGCAGCACGTGGTTTGACCGTGGCCGATGTCGAGAATGCCCTGCGCAGCGAAAATGTCGAACTGCCCGCCGGCAGTATCGATTCCAAAGACCGCCAGTTTACAGTGCGTATCAAACGTCAGTTTCGCACCGCTGATGATTTTTCAAAACTGGTTATCAGCAAGGGTGATGATGGCCACCTCACCCGCCTTGGTGATGTTGCACGCGTGGAGCGTACTGCTGAGGAAGACCGACTGTTCTTTCGCGGTAACGGCATACCCATGGTCGGAATCGGCATCATCAAACAATCCACGGCTAACACTCTCGACGTGGCGCGCGCCGCCACGGCTGAAAAAGATCGCCTGAACCCGACCCTGCCCGAAGGCATGAGTATTGCCGAAAGTTATGATAGCTCGGTATTTATCGAAGGTGCCATCAGTGAAGTTTACAAGACGCTGGGCATTGCCATTTTCCTGGTTATACTGGTCATCTATCTGTTTCTCGGCAGCCTGCGCGCGACCCTGGTGCCGGCGGTCACCGTGCCCATCTCATTGATTGCAACCTCACTGGTATTACTACTGCTGGATTACTCGATCAACATGCTGACACTGCTGGCACTGGTACTGGCCATCGGCCTGGTGGTAGACGATGCTATTGTGGTGCTGGAAAACATCCACCGGCGCATGGATAAATACGGCGAGACACGACTGGTCGCTGCCTTTCGCGGCACCCGCCAGGTCGGTTTTGCGGTTGTCGCTACCACCGTAGTGCTGGTTTCGGTATTCGTGCCAATCGCTTTTCTGCAAGGCGATGTGGGACGGCTGTTCTCCGAGTTTGCCATCACCATGGCGGCTGCGGTGGCTTTTTCCAGTTTTGTGGCATTGTCGTTATCTCCGATGCTGGCATCAAAAGTATTGCGTCCTCGAGCAAAAGAAAATGTCGTTACACAACTCGTCGATGCCGGTTTCAGGCGCCTGCAACGAGGTTATCATGCAGTCCTTGCCGGCGCACTGAAACACAAGTGGATTGTTGTGCTGGTATTTATTGGCGTCGGTGTTTCCTCATCCTGGCTGTTAACGCACATACCGGATGAGTACACACCGAAAGAAGACCGTGGCGCATTTTACGTAATGATTAACGGACCGGAAGGCGCCTCCTATGAATACATCAAACAATACATGGATGAAGCTGAAAGCCGGCTAATGCCGCTGGTGGAGTCGGGTGAAGTGACACGCCTGCTGGTCAGGGCGCCACGCAGTTTCGGCAATGTTGCCATCTTCAATAACGGTATCATCATCATGGTGTTGAATGACTGGGATTCACGCCGCTCCGCCTGGGAGATGATGGATGATGTGCGTAAAAGGCTTGGCGACCTGCCCGGCGTGAAAGCTTTTCCGGTGATGCGTCAGGGCTTCGGCGCGCGCATCCAGAAACCGGTGAGGTTCGTTATCGGCGGCGGTACCTATGATGAACTCGCGCAATGGCGCGATATCCTGCTGGCAAAAATCAACCAGGATAACCCGGGGTTCATTGGCCTCGACTGGGACTACAAGGAAACCAAACCACAGATGCAGGTAGTAATCGATTATGACCGTGCCGCCGATCTTGGTGTGACCATCAGCAATATCGGTCGTACCCTGGAGACCATGCTTGGCTCGCGCCGGGTGACCACTTATATCGACGAAGGCCAGGAATATTACATCCTGCTCGAAGGCGAACGCAAAGCACAGCGTACGCCCACCGATATACAGAACATTTATGTGCGCTCCGAACGCACCGGTAAATTAATTCCTTTATCAAACCTTGTGCAGCTGGTCGAGTTTGCTGATTCGATCAAACTCAACCGCTACAACCGCGTACGCTCCATTACCCTGGAAGCCAACCTTGCTGAAGGTTACTCACTCGGTGAGGCATTGTCTCATCTTGAGGGACTGGTACAGGAACATCTGCCGGGACATGTGATTATCGATTACCGAGGCCAGTCGCGTGACTACAAGTTTGCCGGTGAATCTTTATTGTTTATATTTACTCTCGGCATTATGGTTGTGTTCCTGGTGCTGGCCGCACAATTTGAAAGCTGGATACACCCCTTTATCATCATGCTGACGGTACCGCTGGCGATGACCGGCGCACTGCTGGGTTTATATATCACCGGTCAGACGCTGAACCTGTACAGCCAGATCGGGCTAATTATGCTGGTTGGGCTCTCGGCGAAAAACGGCATACTCATCGTCGAATTCGCAAACCAGCTCCGTGACCAGGGACGCGAGTTCAGCGAAGCGTTAATCGAAGCGGCCGATACCCGCTTCCGCCCGATCATCATGACCGGTATCACCACGGCTGCCGGTTCCGTGCCGCTGCTGATCTCAAGCGGCGCTGGCACCGAAACCCGTTTTGTTCTGGGCGTAGTGATTTTCTCAGGTGTTATCGCCGGTACCCTGTTTACCCTGTTCGTGGTACCTGCCGCTTACGACCTGGTCGGCAGACATTCAACCTCACCGAAAGCCGTCAGCCATCAACTGGAAAAAGAGCTGGAAGAAAGCAGCCATAGCGACTGACTGGAATTAAAGGGGACGGAGGCAATGCCAGTAAGTTAAGCTCATTTTTTTATTGTAGGTGCGAATTTATTCGCACGAAACGGGCATACATTGGCACCGCTGTGCGAATAAATTCGCACCTACATTAATAACTCTCTAACTGGTCACCAGATTCCAGGAATCAATCGATATCGGGTTTGTTTGGCATACTCAGGATAACCCTCTAGCTCCGCGTGTAAGGTACGATCCTCGAAGTAAGTACGTATAATCAGCAGCAGCGTAAGAAACAGCGCAAGAATTAATGCGAAGCGCGACCCGAGTGCCACAGGAACCGCAAACAGCAAAACGATCACTACAGTGTACATGGGGTGGCGCACCAGTGCGTATGGCCCGGTGGTAACCACCTGGTGACCTCGATCCTTATCTATTTTGACTACCTGTGATAGATAAGTATTCTCACGCATCACCCAGGCAAGAAACAGAAAGCTGGGCAGGTGCACTAGCATTGCTAATATCCTCATCCATACAGGCAAAGGCTCGCTCCACTCATAACGCACCACATCAAAGCCGGGAATAAGATAGAGCCCGATGCCTGCAATAAAAAACAGCAACATTAACACCTTGTCCCAAACCTTTTGCTCACTGTCTAGCGGCACAAGCTTCATCCTCTCAGCAAGTAATACGGGATCATGGCGCAATAAATAATGGGTTATAAAAACCCCAAAGACTGTCCACAGGCCAACCAATACCCACGCTTCCCACCATTGCCAGGTTCCCGCAGGCCAGAGAAGTGCAACAGCAAATAATGACATGCGCACAAGCAGACTCAACCATGTTTTGAGGTTATTATTCATCCGTTAAATCAATTGAACCACCTATACCTAAAATAGCGCATTTCGATCCTGTCTTTTCTACTTCCCGCCTGAACAGTTCATCATCGGCAGGGTTATATGTTTTAGTGAAAAATGCCGGGCAGTTATAATGACAGGGAATCACCAATTTTGGGCGCATGATGTTGACCGCCTGTACGGCTTCTTCTACATCCATGGTGTTATGAATCGCCTTTCCACCAATCGGTATCATTAATACATCAGGCTCAATAATGGTCTGCCATTCTTTTTCATGCAGTAGCGTATCACCAAGATTAACGATCTTTTTCCCATCCAGGTCTATTTCAAAACCAATTGCACCCCATCCAACCCTTTCATCAGGACCTGGCTTGACGGTTTTTGAAAAAGGTCCCAGTTTAAGAACAAGCTCACCATGGGTAGTTTTTATTCCGGTAATCGACACGCCGTTAATCTCAATGTGCTCATCAACGGAAAGGGTGTGAAGATTGTTAAATTCTGTGGTAAATGCCAGCCCTTTATCACGCGGCCCAAGCACTAACGCTTTACCATTTACATCTCTCACCATTGTTTTGTTACAGATGACAGCGGCATTGGAGGCTTTCGCTACCCTGTCAGCATGCCAGTAATGATCAGGGTCACCGTGTGTGATAAAAATTATGGGTAATGTTATGCCATTCTGATTTTGGTATAAGCGTGGTAAACCTGAACCAGTAAAAAAATAAGGCGCCAGGATCGATGGCAATTTTTTTATTGCCTGACTCGATCAAAAAGGCGTTATATCCATAAAATTTTATTTTGATGTTGATTCCTCAGCATAAAAATATCTACGGAAACTCATGGAGTCAGGCCTCGTATTTGACAGGATGTGAAATGTAAGGCCTGAATCCGTGAATACTATATTTCAATCGAGTCTGACCCTTTTGCCACTTAATCCTAATTCCTCTAAAGAAAATCTAGTGGTGTTTCCACATAAATCATAAAACACATAAGACGTCAGCTCGTTTTTTTTGTAGAAGCCAATAGCATTATGGTAATGTTTCACCATCATAGGCTTTATTATCACTTCAATCTCAGACGTAGACTTTCCAAACAAAAGCTTTTCGTCAA
>JAUVNZ010000023.1 GCA_030599435.1 Gammaproteobacteria bacterium
GAATCTTTATTGTTTAGCGCAAATGGTCGTTTCTTTTGTATCTATCACCGTCTGACTATTTTACTCCATACTGATCTCTATATTTTTGTATTGCGCTGAGGCGATCGGTTTCGTCAGTCGATGAATCCAGATATTCCACCAGGTTATCGAGACAAACAATGTTGGCAACGTTTAGCCCGTGGTCTTGTTCCACTTCCTGTATCGCTGAGGTTTCACCTTGCCCGCGTTCCTGACGGTCTAGTGCTATCACTACGCCGGCTGTTGTAGCCCCTGCAGTGTTAATAATACCCACAGATTCGCGTACCGATGTGCCCGCCGAGATGACGTCATCAATAATCAATACGCGTCCTTCAAGTTCAGCGCCGACAATAATGCCACCTTCTCCATGGGTTTTAGCCTCCTTGCGGTTAAAACAGTAAGGCACATCGTGATCATGATGATCCGCCAGGGCGATAGCCAGTGTTGATGCCAGGGGGATGCCTTTGTAGGCAGGACCATAGATCATATCGAATTTTATGCCTGATTCCACCACGGCCTGTGCGTAGTAGCGCCCTAGTCGTGCCAGGCTGGCGCCTGTGTTAAACAGGCCGCTATTGAAAAAATAGGGGCTGATACGGCCGGATTTGAGCGTGAATTCCCCAAAGCGCAATACGCCAACATCGATGGCAAAGTCGAGAAATTCTTTTTGGTAATCTTGCATGAGGGAATCCAGAGAAATTGTATGTTGATTTGGGTTGTGTAGTTTACCCTATTTGGCCAACCTGTCGGCTCTCACTGCGGTATAATTCTTTGCTTTATTATTTTGGATCGTCCGTATTAATTCAGGAGCAACTGGGTAACCATGAGAATTATCACTGCTAATGTTAATGGTATTCGAGCAGCCGAAAAAAAAGGGTTTTTTGAATGGATGAAGAAACAAAAGCCCGACGTGGTTTGTTTGCAGGAGACTAAGGCTCAAGAAGACCAGTTGTTATTAAAAGATTTTTACCCTGAGGGTTACTATTGTTATTACTTTGATGCAGAAAAAAAAGGTTATAGCGGTGTTGCAATTTATGCGCGCCATAAGCCAAGCAAGGTTACTAGGGGTCTTGGCAAAGGTTTCGAAGATATGGATGCTGAAGGGCGATATGTACAGGTTGATTTTGATTCTGAAGAGACGGGTAAGCTTAGTGTTATTTCACTTTATTTGCCGTCAGGATCAGCTAAAGAAGAACGCCAGCAGGTAAAGTACAGTTTTATGGATCGCTTTACGGAAACTCTAAAGGCGATGCGCCGACAACGCCGTGAATTTATTATTTGTGGCGACTGGAATATTGTACATAAGGAAATCGATATTAAAAACTGGAAAAGTAATCAGAAAAATTCTGGTTGTTTGCCGGAAGAGCGTGCCTGGCTGGATAAATTATTCGGACCGATGGGTTTTATTGATGCCTTCCGTGAAGTTAATCAGCAGGATGAACAATACACCTGGTGGTCTAACCGAGGTCAAGCGCGGGCAAATAATGTGGGGTGGCGGATTGATTATCAGGTGATCACGCCAGGACTTAAGGATTCAGTTAAAGCTGCATCTGTTTATAAAGATAAATGGTTTTCAGATCATGCGCCGCTAACTGTTGATTACGAAAGGTGATTATTAGAGGTAATCAGGGTGTAAGAACCCGAGTTTGTTATTTTAATAATGTTTAAAAATACAGGGCTACTGAGTATAAAATTGTTGACGAAATTTTACAGTGTAGGCCTGCGTTTCACCTTCTGGAAGTATATGCAGTACAAAATCTAGCATTTCTTCATGAGCCACATGAAAAGCGCTCATATAATAAACAGAATCTTTTTCATCAATTTCGCGGATCTTAAATTTTCTGAACTGCCCTGTGAGGTTACTGGCGCTAGCTGTTACCTGGGCGCGAACAGGTGTCCCTGTTGGCTTTGAACCTTTTTTTATTATGGAAATAGATAACATGCCACGGTTTTTACTACGCACTATGCCGTAGGCTTCCGCCATGCTGGGTTGCAGGACATCACTGTTAAAGGCGTTGTAATGAACAGTGTAGTTACCAAATACCTGTGACGTTGCGGCGTTAACATCTACTGTATGCATAAACCCAGAAAGGCACACTAAAACCGTCAACAATCCTTTGAGGGTTGTTTTAAAAACTGTACTAGACACTTTATCTATTAACAAAATACTAAAAGGTTTTAGCGCCATGTTGCCTCCAGCGGTATGAATGTTTCAGAAGCTTTTTACTAGAACTCTTTTTTACAAGATTGGCCGTTACCACCAACCTTCGGGAAAAATCACCATTATGTCAACCCGAAATGCGGTCAATGTTGAGGTGAGCGTTATTTTTGAGGGGTATTGTGGGTTTAAGTTCAATTAATCAGTCATAACCATGAATCATGCTGTGTATACGGGCGATAGCGTATGGCCGTGGTACCACGGTAGAAAAGCAGGTCTGAGAGTAATAAAGGAAGTCTAGGAGACTGCTGCTGCTTTTTCTTCCTGTTCTTGCAGCGGAGCCAGTGGAGTGTTGATAGCGCTAAGTATGCCGTTAATGGTGTTTAGCTGTTCATCCAGATCTTTGGCCTGGCTTTCCAGAGTACCAATGTTTCCTGAAAGTTTTTCCCGGGAGTTTTTAATTTTCTGCAAATTGCCCAGGCGTTTTTCCAGTTGAACTTTGCGTTCCTTGATCCGTGCGGCCAATGGGCGCATTGCTGAGCCTGCCCAATCCTCGGCGTCCTGATTGGCATGAAAGAAAATGTTGCGTGCATGGCTAACCATGGAAATAAAGAATTTTTTCACCACAAAACTTTGTTCAGTCATGGTGGTCATTTTGCTGGTGCGAAACGCTTCAGCTTCTCTAAAAAGTTGATCTAGTTCGCGTGAATAACGTGCGGTAGCAAATAGCACTGGATTCAGGTTTTTGAAGCCATGTTCATCGCGAAAGCGGTCATAAATGCTGGTAACAATGGCATTGGACTTTTCTGTCTGGAAATTAACTTGAGTCATAGAATCGCGGGCACCTTCAAAAAACTTTTTCATGCTTGATTTCATGCCTGAGGTGGTCCAGCTATCTACCATGCTTGAGCGAGTTTTGGTAATAGTATCGTCTAACTGGTTTAAACCTAGCGCTTGGATTAATGAAACCAGTTGGCGTTTAAGCACATGGCGACTAGTTTGGAAATTTTCTACATCTTTTTGGTAGATAGACTGTTCGGTTCTCAATTTTTGCATGGTGTCCATGAGAACGTCAGCACTTTTGCCAGACAGGGAGCGTAATTCATCAAGCTGCTGGTTAATGGAGTCGAGCCGTTCTTCCAGAACACCCTTGGTGGATTCGACCATGGTGCCAATTCGAGAGACTATATTTTCACGCACCAAATGTTGTTTGGCTGGTAGCACATCATCAGATAATGCTGCTTCCAGTGCAGGTAATCCGCTTTTTTCCAGTAACTTGTCGTCGTTTTTTACACGAGCTAACAGGCCTTTTTGTGCAGAAACGGGGAAAATTTTACTGGCTTCAACATTAAGAATGCTGGCAGTTTTTTCACACATGTCGTTAATATTGGCATCTATGTTGGTTTGATCCTGCAGTTCGTCCCACAGGGTGTCAATTTTATTGAGTACCACCATGAGGCCTGATTCATTTTTCTCTCGAAGAGCCTGGGCGTGCTGTTTCCAGATTTCCATGTCGGTTTTGGTTGCGCCGGTATCAGCTGCAAGTACAAAAATTACCGCCTGGGCGTTAGGGAGCATGTCCATGGTGAGTTCTGGTTCCGAGCCCATGGCATTAAGTCCGGGAGTATCAAGAATCACCAGACCTTGTTTTAGCAATGGGTGTGGAAAGCTAATCATCACATGGCGCCACATGGGGATTTCAATGTTTATTGGTTTAACTTCCGCATGTTCCATTTCTTCCTTGGAATACAGGCCAAGCTGAATGGCTGTGTCGACCTGCACACTTTTGGTTTTGATTATTTCTTTGAAAGACTCGACCATGTGATCTGCAGAGTCCACATCCAGATCGATGTTAATCCAGTTATTGGCATCCTGTTTGTATTCGCTGATGCTGGTATCATCCAGCCGTGTTTCAATAGGCAGCATGCGAATATAGGCACCATCTGCCTTGGAATCGAAAAATAACTCAGTAGGACACATAGTAGTGCGACCTGCTGATGATGGCAGTAGTCTGCGTTTGTAGTTGGCAAAGAAAATGGCGTTGATGAGTTCGGTTTTACCACGGGAAAATTCTGCGGCAAAACCAATAGTGATGCTGTCAGAATCTAGCGAATCGAGGATCTCGTACATGCGCAGATCGTCTTCCGGGCTGCTCATTTCATGATCAGCCAGCCAGTCTCTGTAGGCTTTTATTTGGCGAATCGCGTCTTCTTTCCAACGACTATAGGCGTTGAGTTGTTCTGTAAATTGTTCTTTTCCCATACCTTAAGTCACCTGGTTAGTCCCATATAAAGTACAGACGTACCCAAATTCTCATGTTGGGCACATCTCGGTATCAGTAACGGCCAAACTGGGCGGAAGTTTAGCCTGTATAAGGGTTTACGTGAACTTGGGATAGGTAGGATCCGGAGGCAAGATCGTATTATGTTCAATGAGCTATTAACCATGAATATATTATGGGTATTAAGGGCGTGATATGCCAGCTGGAAATTTAGCGGGCGATTGTATCCGCAGGCGTTTATGCCGGTTATTTGCACCAGTAATTAACTCTACCCGGGATTTGGCCACATCAAAGGTTTTGGCGAGAAATTTGACCAAATGGCTATTTGCCTTGCCATTTTCCGGGGGTGCGGTAATGCGAATTTTCAGGGCATCATCAATTATCTCAACGATTTTGTCTTGACTGGCTCCAGATTGTACGCGGACAGCAATGAGAAGATCTTCCCCTTCCCAGTGATAGCAGCCAGAAGCTTTTGTCATCAGGATGAAAGGCTCATTCCAAGGTCGTTGATGGGCGCGATTAGGACAATAGTGAGCAATTGCAGCAGGATCATTACCAGGATGGGTGAAAAGTCGAAACCGTGCATGGCTGGCAAATAACGCCTTGCGCGGCCCAGCAAAGGTTCGTTAAGGCTGTGGAGCAGTGAAATGGCTGGGTTATGACCGCTGGGTGCCACCCAGCTAAGTATGACCTGTACTAATATGGTGACGAAGTAAATCTGCAGCAGCAATGATAACAGGCCACCAATGGATAGTACGGCAAGCCCTAAGGGATGGATGCCAAAACCTTTGATGGCAATAACCAGTGTTAATTCTATAGCCTGTAAAGCCAGCATTAAAAAAACCGAGGCTATATCGATACCCCCAAGACTGGGGATAATGCGTCTTAATGGAACAAGAGGGGGATTGGTAATTTTAACCAGAAATTGTGAAATGGGATTGTAGAAATCCGCACGCGCCAGGGCCAGTAAAAAACGGATCATGATCGCGCCTATATACAACCCAAACAAGGTTTGGATTAGAAAAACACCAGCATTCCCGGCGTACGAGCCTCCCATTTGTTTTTTTCCTTCCTGCTCTTTTGGCTATTTTTTTGTTTGTTGTAACCAGTTTATTTGTTGTGATCAGTCTTTCCCGAGCAAATTGGCCAACTCTTCGGAGCGATCCCGAGCTGCCTTAAGCACTTCTGAAAAAACTGCGTCTATATTATGTTTGTCCATGGCCTTCAGGCCTTGTTCTGTTGTGCCTCCAGGTGATGTGACCTGTTTGCGCAGTGTGGCCACAGATTCATGACTTTCCAGCGCCATCTTGGCGGCTCCAAGCGCAGTCTGCAAGGTTAGTAAGTGCGCTGTTTCTTTTGTTAGTCCGAGTTCTACACCGGCAGCTTCAATTGCTTCCATGATACGGAAAAAATAGGCTGGACCACTGCCAGAAAGTGCAGTGACAGCGTCCATTTGCGACTCATCGGTTACCCACAGGGTTAGACCCGCGGCTCGTAAAATGGATTCAGCCAGATCTTGCTGCTCAGGTGTTACCTGTGCGTTAGCAAAAAGGGCAGTTGCTCCGGTTTGAACCAGAGCAGGTGTGTTTGGCATGGCGCGAACCACGGCTATATTTCCACCTAACCATTTTTCAATGTCTTCGCTGCGAATGCCTGCAGCGATTGAAACAACCAGAGAATGGTTTTGCTGAATTGTAGCGGCCATTTCCTCAGCAACATCTTTTAAGTTTTGTGGTTTTATCGCGAGAATGACTACATCTGCCCCCGCAGCAGTAGTCTGGTTATCAGCTGAGGTGGATATGTTAAAGCGAGCGGCCAGATTTTCTCGTTGACTGTCATTGTTGTCGGCTACGCTGATTTGTTTGGGGTCAATATGATCTTCCAGCAACCCGCCAATTAGACTGGATGCCATATTGCCGCCGCCGATGAAGGCTAGTTTCACGTTTTTCATCACTTGATTATGACATATTCTGTGATGAGTATTGTTTGTTCGGTGGGAGGTGCATTGTATTAATATTAACTTTAGGGGGAGGTATTTCGAGGGCCAAATATATCGGTGCCAATTCTGACCATGGTAGATCCTTCCGCTATAGCAGCTTCCAGATCATTCGACATACCCATGGAAAGGGTATCCATGGACACTCCGACGTCGCCTAATTCTGATTTCAGGGAATCAAATGCTTCGTGTACAGCTTTAAATGCTAGTCGTTGTTGTTCGAAATTTGTATCGGGTGCCGGGATGGCCATGAGACCTCTTAAACGCAGGCGGGGAAATTTGGCCATACTTGATGCTAGTTCAAATAGTGCAGATGGTTGCACACCGGATTTAGATTTCTCGCCACTGATATTCACTTGTAGACAAATATTCAAAGGCTGAAGGTTTTCTGGACGCTGCTCATTAAGACGCCGTGCAATTTTTTCTCGATCTACGCTTTGCACCCAGTCAAACAGGCCGGCGATTGTCTGGGTTTTATTAGACTGGATGGGCCCAATGAAGTGCCATTGCAGTCCCATGCTGGTCAATTCTGCTATTTTCTCCTGAGCCTCTTGCAGGTAGCTTTCGCCAAAGGCGGTAAATCCGGCCAAAGCTATTTTTGAGATGTCATCGGACGGACGAGTTTTGCTAACAGGCAGGATTTGCACGGATCCAGGGTTTCGCCCAAATCGTTGTTCGGCCATTCGAACACGCGTCACCACTTGTTCTAGTTGTGCTGTTAGATCAATATTGTGGGTATTGGAGGTATCAGGCATGTCTTATTTACCTCTATTTTACTACTGCGTGAACGAATGATTATGGGCCTGTAAGCAGCTATGGGCTTAAATTGACGTAAAGAATTCTACACTACTGGTCGTTATTAAATTTGTGTAATAGTTTGGGGAAAACAGTGATTTAGCAAAAATGTGAAGCTATTACCTGAACATTAGGTGAAAGTCGTGGTACAACTGACAGTAGAACAGTCGTGCCGCATCAGCTTTCATCTGATAGCCAGTTACAGCAGACCAATGAACTGGTTAATTTTCGATCAATGTTTCGGTCAATACAGAAATGCCTGGTCAATTGTCTAACTAACTGTCTAACTAACGCAAAAAAATTAAGGTAAACGAGAATAATCCATGGATATTTCAGAACTGCTGGCCTTCAGCGTAAAAAATAACGCATCTGACTTACATCTCTCGGCCGGTGAGCCTCCTATGATTCGTGTTGATGGGGAGATCCGGCGTATTAATGTGCCATCCATGGAGCATAAAGTGGTGCATTCACTGATTTATGACATTATGAATGACCGTCAACGTAAAGATTATGAGGAATTTCTTGAGGTTGATTTCTCGTTTGAAATTCCCGATCTGGCGCGTTTTCGTGTTAATGCTTTTAACCATCAGCGTGGTGCCGGCGCCGTATTTCGTACCATCCCAAGTGTCATTTTGAATTTTGAGCAACTGGGTTGCCCGCCCATCTTTGCAGACTTGTCTGATACTCCTCGAGGTTTGGTGCTGGTGACGGGCCCAACAGGTTCCGGTAAGTCCACTACTCTGGCGGCGATGATAGATTACAAGAACGATACCGATCACGGTCATATCCTTACCATCGAGGATCCTATCGAGTTTGTGCATAAATCCAAAAAATCATTGATTAACCAACGTGAGGTGCATCGTCACACACTCGGTTTTAATGAAGCCCTACGTTCAGCCTTGCGTGAAGATCCGGATGTTATCCTGGTGGGTGAAATGCGCGATCCTGAAACTATTCGATTAGCACTTACCGCGGCTGAGACTGGTCACCTGGTGTTCGGCACTTTGCATACTAGTTCTGCGGCCAAAACTATTGACCGCATTATCGATGTATTTCCCGCCGCAGAAAAAGAAATGGTTCGATCGATGTTGTCGGAATCCCTGCGCGCAGTTATTTCCCAAACCCTGATGAAGAAGGTTGGTGGTGGGCGAGTTGCTGCGCATGAAATAATGGTCGGCACCCCGGCAATTCGTAACCTGATACGTGAGGCGAAAGTTGCTCAAATGTATTCGGCAATTCAAACGGGTCAGGCTTTGGGCATGCAAACGCTTGATCAAAATCTACAAGGCCTGTTGCAAAAAGGAATCATCACCAAGCAGGAAGCAGCCAGCAAGGCAGCAAACAAAGACGATTTCATATAATATTGCGGCCTGAATTTATAAGGATGTATAGATAAGGTGCAAAAAGAACCAATTACTGTTCTCAGAAATTTACAGGCCTTACTGAAATTGATGGTGAGCAGGGAAGCTTCTGATCTTTTTCTTACAGAAGGTTTACCTCCCAGCCTTAAAATAAACGGTTCCATTACTCAACTTTCAGATGAGCCGCTTACGGCTGCTCAGGTAAAAATGCTTGCTCTTTCTGCAATGAACGAGCAGCAGCAAGATGAGTTTGAAAAAACTCTGGAATGTAATTTTGCCATTGCTCCACCCGACGCTGGACGATTTCGAGTAAATGTTTTTCAACAAAAGAATAATGTTGGTTTTGTACTACGGCGAATAGAAACTGAAATCCCCACTTTTAAAGAATTGGGTATGCCAAGAATACTGGCTGACCTGTCAATGATGAAGCGTGGCCTGGTTATTGTTGTTGGCGCGACGGGTACTGGCAAGTCCAGCACATTGGCCTCAATGGTAGGCTATAGAAATAAAAAAAGTCATGGCCACATTATTACTATTGAAGACCCCATCGAATATGTGCACGAGCATAGGGGGAGTATTATCACCCAACGTGAGGTGGGTGTAGACACCGTCAGCTATGAAGCAGCATTGCAGAATACTTTACGTCAGGCGCCAGATGTAATTCTTATTGGTGAAATACGTACTCGTGAAACGATGGAACATGCCATTGCTTTTGCTGAGACTGGACATTTGGTATTAACAACATTGCATGCGAACAATGCTAACCAGGCGTTAGAGCGTATATTGCATTTCTTCCCTAAAGACAGGCTTGATCAAATCTTGCTGGATTTATCACTTAACCTCCGAGCTATTATTGGTCAACAACTCATTCTTTCAAAAGATAAAAAGAGCCGTTTTCCTGCAGTAGAAATTCTAATCAATACACCGTTCGTGAGCCAAATGATTCGCGAGGGAAATGTTGCTGAACTCAAGGATGTAATGGGCAAATCTAATCAACAGGGCATGATTACCTTTGATCAGGCTTTGTATGAATTATATAAAAAGAAAAAAATTACCTATGAAGATGCATTACATCACGCAGACTCTGCTAATGAACTACGTTTGATGATTAAATTGGGGCAAAAAGCGGGTGTTAGAAAATTAGGTGATACTTTGAGTGGTGTTACCCTGGTAGGCGTGGACGATAGCTGATTTTTGCCTACTGAATAAACCCTGAAATTCCCATCAAAATACTCAACTTCTTGAGTCATCTCCCAGATATATTTTTAGTTCTACGTAAAAAATTCCCCTTTAAGATCTACATTTAAGGTTCGAATTAATGATGATCACACATGGTCATCAGTGGTGTTTATCGCCACGATTTATAGTGTTTATGTGTCTCTCCATGACATTTTTATCAGGTTAGGTAAGTTTCACGCGGGACTTGATACCTTGAGAAACAGGTACTATATTAGATAATACTTATAGAGGAACAAGCCATGAACCTGTCCAGTATTCTTGTATTTACATCACCGAATAATCTCGAAGTCCTGCAAAGCTCTTTATGCGCGCTACCCGGGATCGAAGTGCACCATCAGTGCCATGATACGGGGCGAGTGGTCGTTATTCAGGAAGCACCCAATGATAAAACGGAGATGGACGGCTTACGGCGCATTAAAGCCCTGCCTCAGGTTATGGCGGCAGAGATGTTTTATCACTACGTCGACGACGACGCTGCACAAAATCCACAACGGGAAGACGGCGGAGGAACGCTATCATGAGCCTGACACGAAGAGACTTTATCAAGGCCAGCATGGCCACAGCCACGGCAGCAGCAGTAGGGTTGCCAGTGAGCCAGGCCGCACTTGCTGCTGCTAAAACAATGGAAAACAACTGGCGCTGGGATCGTGGAGTATGTCGTTTTTGCGGTGTGGGCTGCGGTATCCAGATTGCTACCAAAGACGGCAAAATAGTAGCCACCAAGGGCGACCCCGATTCACAGGTAAACCGAGGCATCAACTGCATCAAGGGTTATTTCAACGGCAAAATTCTTTACGGTAAGGATAGGCTCACCAAACCGTTGTTGCGTATGAAGAATGGCAAGTTTCATAAAGAAGGCGATTGTGTAGAGGTGAGCTGGGAGCGTGCCTTTGACGAAATGGAAAAACAATTCCGCAAAGCCTATGGCGAACTGGGCCCCACCGGGGTAGGCATCTTTGGCTCTGGTCAGTACACCATCCAGGAAGGTTATGCCGCCATGAAACTCATGAAGGCAGGTTTTCGCAGTAACAACATCGACCCTAACGCGCGTCATTGCATGGCTTCAGCAGTAGCCGGATTTATGCAGACCTTCGGCATCGATGAACCGGCTGGCAATTACGATGACATCGAACACACCGATACTGCCATCCTCTGGGGTTCCAACATGGCGGAGATGCATCCCATTTTGTGGACGCGCATCGTTGACCGACGCAGCAAACATCCCAATATGCGCATCGTTAATCTCAGTACCTACAGCAACATGTCTTCCGATATGGCGGATTTGGAAATTATTATCAGCCCCAGCAGTGACCTGGCACTCCAAAATTTTATTGCCCGCGAAATTATCAAGCGTGATGCTGTAAATTGGGATTTCGTGAAAAAACATTGTGTGTTTGCTACCGGCCCCTACGACATCGGCTACGGTATGCGTAGCAACGGTGACTTCGCCTCTAAAAAGGAAAAAGACACGCAAGCCGAGCAGCGTATGCATATTCTTGATAAATATGAAGCCATTGGCCAGCGTCGCAAACCGGGTACAAAAGTACCCCAGGATGCGCAAAAAAACGCAGGCGATCATTGGCTCATCGAGTTTGATGAATTCAAAAAAGGTGTGGAACCCTATACTTTAGATTTCGTTGCCGAGCTTGCCAAGGGTGATGCTGATGAGTCGCTGGATCAGTTCAAGGCCAAGCTGCAGGAGCTGGCCGATCTCTATGTGGATGCGCAACGTAAAGTCGTTTCTTTCTGGACCATGGGCTTCAATCAACATCAACGTGGTACCTGGGTCAATGAACAGGCTTACATGAATCACCTGCTACTGGGTAAGCAGTCGATGCCAGGTAACGGAGCTTTTTCTCTAACAGGTCAACCTTCTGCCTGTGGTACCGCGCGCGAGGTGGGTACATTTTCGCATCGTTTACCTGCTGACATGGTGGTGTTTAATCCCAAGCACCGGAAGATCTCCGAAGATATCTGGCATCTGCCCAAAAATACCCTCAACCCAAAAACCGGCTCTCACATCACCAAAATCATGCGCGACCTGGAAGACGGCAGTATTAAATGGGCCTGGGTGCAGGTGAACAATCCGTTCCAGGCCACTGCCAATGCCAACCACTGGATTAAAGCTGCCCGCAAAATGGATAACTTTATTGTCACCTCTGATGGTTACCCCA
>JAUVNZ010000172.1 GCA_030599435.1 Gammaproteobacteria bacterium
CAACGCCCGTTTTTTTAGGTCTTTACTCATAATCCTGTCTCTTTATTATTTCTTTATATTTTTGAAGCCCGTAAGAGCATGAGTATAAAGACTCCTGGTTCAAAAAATATTACGGCTCTATTATTTTTCAGCTAACTTAATTTCCAGAGCAAACGGATGACGAAGTTGCATCACTAGCTGCTTTTTATGAGGATACACCCAACCACGTACCACCACCTGTTTACCTTTGAGTTGCCGTGGATCCCATGTTGTGAAGTGGCCCAAATCCTTGCGACTGATTCTCACAGCAACTCCTTCCCTGTTACCCTCACCCGGGCGCCGTGGAAAATTCAACCAAATTGAACGTTTGCTTTCACCCACTCGTGTCACCTTGCCACTGATTATACGAAATCCACGGGATTCTCGCGGCACATTAGCCACTGGGATCGGATGGTAAATACTGCTCCAGACACCCTTTTTTTCCTGCCGCGCACTTTCTTCCGCAGCACGATAACATTCACGATTCCAGACATTCGGCGGCACAACAATTTGTGCCCCCATACCGGCCGATAACATTTCAGCCTCTGCGCTAACATCATTAGCCAGATATACATGAGCCAATGTACGCCCATATCGATCCTTTTGTTCCGTACCGTAACGCAAACCCACTAAAACATCATTGTCTGAAGAGTTCTGCGGTACCGATTTTTCCAACAGTGATTGCAATTTCTTCCGCGCTTTTTTGGCAAGGGGTTCTGCAGACTTACCTTTACGGGCCAGCTCTGGTGTGTTGATGCCAATAAAACGTACCAGTCTTCCATCCCTGAGGCGCAGGGTGTCCCCATCTACCACCAGCGATACTGCCACGGTTTCATCTATTCGGTCTGCCTGACATTCCACCGCCAATACTGGTGATGCCAATAGCACCAGAACAAAAAAAAGGCCACCAACAAAAAAGGCGCCCCGATGGGACGCCTTGTCTGTGTAACTTTGCTTGATAATCTGACCAGGAAAAAAGTCGACCTTGGACAAGTTATCGTTTCTAGACTTTTTACTTCACACCGTACTTCTGGCGGAACTTATCAACACGGCCACCAGTATCAACAATCTTCTGCTTGCCTGTGTAAAAAGGATGACAAGCGGAACATACGTCCAGGTGCAATTCTTTATCCAGTGTGGAGCGAGTATTAAATGTGTTTCCACAGCTGCACTTAACTGTAATTTCATTGTAGGCGGGATGGGTTTCCGGCTTCATGTTCTCAACCTCAAAAATGTTCAATTCTGTATGTTCTGTTCTATACCAGGCACGCTGTCTGGCCCCAGTTACTGGCGGGAACCCCTGAGGGCGTGCTCGGGAACCGCGTATTCTATTGAATTCTGGCCTTTGCGGCAAGCTTAACCAGCCCCTTATTTACCCTGCCCAAAAACCGTTCCTATGCCTCAAACGGGGGCTCAAACCGGATTTTCGATGTCCATAAACTCGAAATCAACCGGATAATGCTCTGCGATAAACGCTCCCAGAGCCATCACACCGCCTCGTTCAGTGGCATGGTGACCTGCGCTGTAATAGTGAATACCCAGTTCTCTGGCCTCGTGTACCGTTTGTTCGGAGATTTCGCCGCTAATAAAGGCATCCACACCCAGGGCCGCAGCCTGTTCCAGATAACCCTGGGCCGCTCCGGTACACCAGGCGACGGTTCGAATCTCGTTATTGCCACCACTCCCATCACTGGTTCTGTCACTAGAAATGTGCACCGGCGTGCGGCCAAGCTTTTCTGCCAAATGCTGGCCAAAGGCCGCAGCCGAACAGGGTTTTTCCACCTCGCCAAATAACCCAATATCCGGCCCTTTGCTTACGCTGGCACGACCAAAACTACCCATCGTTTTCAGGCCCAGCAATTTAGCCAGTTGGGCGTTATTGCCCAGATCGGGATGGGCGTCCAGAGGCAGGTGGTAAGCCAACAGGTTAATACCCGCGTCCAGCAAAGCTTTCAGGCGAGTGCGTTTCATGCCCACCACGCAGGGATTTTCACCCTTCCAGAAGTAACCGTGATGCACCAATATCGCATCAGCCCCCTGCGCCACAGCCGCATCAACCAGGGCCTGACTGGCGGTCACGCCGCCGATTATTTTATTAACCTCCGCCCGCCCCTCTACCTGCAGGCCATTTGGGCAGTAATCATCAAAATTCTGCACGTTGAGCAGCTCTGCCAGGGTATTTACTAAATCGCTACACAGAATCATCTAGTTGTATCCTCACAATCACTGGAATATCTGGAGTCTACACACTCCATGTTATATTGCAGCCATGAATAAGAGCCAACCCCTGATATTTTTGTTCAAAGCCATTGTTGCCGGACTAGCTATCGCCTTTGTAATTTTATTACTCAGGCCTGATTTGCTGGGCCAAAAACGGCCTACTGTTGAAATACTCCAAAGCCAATCCGCTGGCAGGGGTCTGAATTCTGGTCCAGTGTCCTATGCTGCCGCAGTGGAAGCTGCGGCTCCAGCTGTAGCCAATATTTATACCACCAAAATCATTACCGAACGTGCTAACCCCTTTTTTAACAACCCCTTCTTTCGTGAATTTTTTGGTGACCAACTTGCGCCACGCCAACGACTGGAAAACAGCCTGGGCTCAGGTGTCATTATCAGCAAAGAAGGTTATGTGCTCACTAATAACCATGTGGTAGAGGGTGCAGCCGGTATCGAGGTTGCCCTACGCGATGGGCGCAGCGCCGAAGCCAAACTAGTAGGAACCGACCCGGAGTCCGATCTCGCAGTTTTGAAAATTGAACTGCACGATATTCCCACCATTACCTTTAGTGGCGAAAGGGCGTTGCGCGTGGGTGATGTGGTACTCGCCATCGGCAATCCTTTTGGAGTGGGGCAAACGGTAACCATGGGCATTGTCAGCGCGACAGGCCGTGATCGTGTCGGCATAAATACTTACGAAAACTTTATTCAAACAGATGCTGCCATTAACCCTGGCAATTCAGGCGGCGCATTAATTGATGCCATGGGCAGACTCGTTGGTATCAATACTGCTATTTTTAGCAAGTCTGGTGGGTCCCAGGGCATAGGTTTCGCCATCCCCTCCAGTATTGCTAAAGACATCATGGGGCAAATTATTGAGACCGGGCATGTCTCTCGCGGTTGGTTAGGTATAGAGGGCCAGGATATCACCCCACAACTTGCCGAATCCTTTAACCTGCAGAATATTAAAGGTGTCATAGTTGCTGGCATTCAACGCAATGGTCCTGCTGCAAAAGCTGGCATGCGTGCTGGCGACATTATTATCGGAGTCAATGGTGAAGAAATAACTGATAGAAGAACAGTAATGGACTTAATAGCACAAATAAAACCGGGTGAGAAACTTAGCATAAAGGTTCTACGTACAGGCAAAACTATAAAGTTGAAAGCAACTGTGGGAGAAAGACCACGGGCAAACTCATACTCTGGAAAACGCGGTTAGTTTAAATTTTATATTTATTTTAATGAAAAACAATCGTGCCGATTTAACACTGTTATTTTCCATAGCGATTCTGTTGCTTAGTTGCGGTAACTCAACAAACGTAACTTCTTTTGTAAAAAGTCTTAAACATGTACCTGGTATTAACTACGTACAAGTTTTTCCTAACCTAAAGTTCACACTACCACTCGCACTAACCCAGGAACCAGGCAATAACGACCGATGGTATGTCGTGGAAAAAAATGGCCGCATATTTTATTTTGCTAACAAAGATGACGTGAAAGAAAAATTTATGTTCATCGACATTAGCGACTCAAGGGTAGATGCAAGCTCTGAAGGTGGTTTGCTGGGAATGGCATTCCATCCCAATTTCTCAGAAAATGGGTTTGTTTATCTTTCGTACACAAGCAGCGATAACCCAGCTGACGATGATGCTACAAATTTTCGATCACATATTTCTCGTTTCAGTGTTAATAAAGCAAGAACAAAGCTTATTCTCGACTCTGAACATATTTTATTAACTATCAACCAGCCATGGGAAAACCATAATGGTGGGAATATCCTGTTCGGACCAGATGGGTATTTATATGCCGGTTATGGTGACGGAGGCAGTGCAGCAGACCCATACAAAAATGGACAAAATATAAACACACTGCTTGCAACCATGTTACGCATTGACGTAAACGTTTCAGACGCTGAAATTAAAAAAGGCATTTTTTATAAAATACCCGGTGAAAATCCATTCGCTGGAAGTAAAAGCTGTGTGACCGGAAATGGATGTCCTGAAATTTTTGCATGGGGTTTGCGTAACCCCTGGCGTTGGAGCTTTGACCGAAAAACCAAACTTCTTTGGCTAGGCG
>JAUVNZ010000171.1 GCA_030599435.1 Gammaproteobacteria bacterium
ACGATATCAACGCTTTTCATTATTTCACGTGGTTCTCTCAAAGGACCAGCGGGCAAACATTTTCCATTACCAAATCGTCGTACACCATCGATTACAGCTATTTCAACATCGCGCTCCAAAGCGTAATGCTGCAAGCCATCATCTGCCACAATAATATCGATATCTTTATGTTCCAGCAGCGCCAATGCAGCATCAACCCTTCCCGGCCCAACCGCCATTGGGCATTTACAACGGTGCGCTAGTAAAACCGCTTCATCTCCCACCATACGTGGATCACTATCCACCCTCACCTGTTGCGGCCAATTCCTCGCTGCACCTCCATAACCTCGACTAACAATACCAGGTGAATATCCATTATCTCGCAACAGCTCAATTAGCCATGTAACCAGTGGCGTTTTCCCAGTACCTCCAGCGGTAATGTTACCTACAATAATGACTGGTACAGGTATCTTATGTGTTTTAAATATGTGTAGCCGATAAGCCTTACGGCGCAGAATAGCAACAAGGCAGTACAACCAGGATACTGGAGCAAGTATCAGGGTGATTAATCCGTTGTTATACCAGTAGTAATCGAGCCGTTTCACTTTTCGCAACTCGCTCCATTGTCCATTTTTGTTGTTTATTCTGCCTTATTTTCGTTTTCGGTAAACTGAACTTTATACAATGCCGCATAATTTCCATTTGCCGCAAGTAACTCCTTGTGCGTTCCTGATTCAACGACACAGCCATCGCGTAATACAAGAATTTTGTCTGCATCTTCAACTGTCGACAAACGATGCGCAATAACAAGCGTGGTGCGATTTTTCATTAAATCGCCAAGCGCTTCCTGTATATAACGCTCAGACTCCGTATCCAGTGCTGAAGTGGCTTCATCCAGAATTAGTAGTGGTGCATTCTTTAACAAGGCACGGGCAATCGCTATGCGTTGGCGCTGACCACCAGAAAGCAGGAGGCCTTTATCGCCAATGATTGTATCAAAACCTTCAGGCAACTCGTTTATAAACTCTATTGCATGCGCAGCTTTTGCGGCACGAATAATGTCTTCTTCACCCATTTCTGCCAATGCACCATAGGCAATATTTTTTGTAATGGTGTCGTTAAACAGTGTGATATCCTGACTTACCAGGGCAATTTGCTCACGCAAATTTTCCAACGTTAGCTCCTGAACAGGAATACCATCCAGCAAAATGTCGCCTTTGCTAACATCATAAAATCTTGGCAGTAAGCTAGCTAATGTTGTTTTACCACTCCCTGAACGCCCTACCAATGCAATCGTTTCTCCTGCTTCGGCGGTAAAATTGATATTACTCAGTACGTCGCCTTTCTCCGTGCCTTTTTCCTTATCAATATCCAAGTCGTAGCTAAATGTTACATTTTTAAATTCTATATGCCCTTTGGCTCGCTTTATCTCTTTACTACCAGTATTTCTTTCTGTGTTTTCATCTAACAATTCAAAAACGCTCTGCGCTGCGGCTATACCTTGCTGTACTGTGGCTTGAACCATGGTTAATCGTTTCATAGGGGCAAGCAGCAACATGCTCGCCGTCAGGAATGCCACAAATGTACCCACCGTAAGGGCCTCAAGCATTTCATCTGATGTTGCGAAATATAAGATCACAGCTAGCCCACATGCTCCGAGGAACTGGGAAATAGGCACACTCACAGCGCTTGTTGTCGCTAGCTTCATATTTTGCTGACGATTATTTTCATTAATTTTGGAAAAATGTTTCTCCTCGTAATCTTCACCGCCAAACATTTTTATGACACGATGTCCTTCGGTTATTTCCTGTGATTTTTGTGTCACACTACCCATTGAAGATTGAATGCGTTTACTGATGCGACGAAAACGTTTGCTAACCGCAACCACAAGCACGGTAATGACAGGAGCCAAAAACAAAAACACCATTGCAAGCTTCCAGCTGGTATAAAACATCATGAACATCAAACCAATAATAGTGAAAGTATCGCGTACAATAATGGTGACAGCTTTAGTTGCTGCCTGGGCAACTCTCTCAACATCAAAAATAAGTTTGGAGGTTAACTGACCAGAAGAGTTTCTATCGTAATAAGCTGTTGGAAGATGCATCAGCTGGCTAAATATCTGGCGCCGCATATCACGAATAATATTACGCCCAACATGCGCCATACCGTAGTTAGAAATAAATCCTGCAAGCCCACGTACTGTAACGATTAACAACAGACCAAAGGGCAACCACTTTATAATAACTGGATTTTTTTCAACAAACGTGCCGTCCAGCATGGGCTTCATGATCCATGCGATGCCTGCCTCTGTACCAGCAACGATTGCCATAGCAAAAACAGCCAACAAAAAAACTGGCCAGTAATGCCATGCGTAACCAAGTAAGCGTTTATATATTTGGCCGGGCGACATTATGAGTGTGTTGCATCTCTATAGATGTAAGTTAATAGATGGAGATAAAACCAAGAAGGGATTTTGGTAAATCAATTATCGTCAGCAGACCGAGTCGTCGCAAAATTTAAGTGTACAAAACCTAGTCGTCTAGCCGCATCCATTGCAGTGACAACTGCTTGATGAGGCGTTTTTGCATCAGCACTAAGCACTATAGGCGGATCCTTGCGATCACCGGCCACCGTCTGCATTGCTTTCATCAGTGTTTCCAGCTTGGTATTTATCACACGCTGATGATTAATATAATACGTGCCCTCTTCGTCTATTGTTATCTGCAAAACAAATTCATCTATTGTTTCTGCAGTAGCTGTTGCTTCTGGCAGCATAATTTCAATTTCAGACTCGCGTTCAAATGTAGTGGAAACCATAAAAAAGATCAGCAATAAAAATACCACATCGATCAACGGCGTGATGTTTACCTCAAGCTGCTCTTTACTGTTAGAACCAATGTTCATTGTCTAATAATATGTTTAATTTTTCTTATAACAAATTTTATGCTGAAGGAACATTGGCATCATCTGAGACTCGATCACCATGGATAACTTCCACCATCTTTATTGCTTCCTGTTCCATGTAGACAACAATCTGATCGATAAGTCCCCGGAAATAACGATGAGCCATAAGACTGGGGATAGCTACCGATAAACCCGCCGCTGTAGTAATCAGCGCTTCTGAAATACCGCCCGCCAACACAGCCGGGTTACCAACACCCTGGGAAGTAATAACGCTAAAAACCTTGATCATGCCAATAACGGTACCCAGCAACCCCAATAAAGGTGTAATCGCTGCAATTGTTCCTAACGAGTTCAAATAACGCTCAAACTCGTGCACAACATGCCGCCCGGTTTCTTCAATACTTTCTTTCATGACCTCGCGACTATTGCGAGCATTGGCAAGCCCTGACGCCAAAACACGACCCAATGGTGATCCGTTACGTATTTCGCCAATTTGTTCCCTGGACAGCGGCCCCCCAGAGTGCATTTTCCAGATTTGCGCCACCAGGTGCTTCGGAATGGTGCGCTTGCGTTGCAGCGACCAGAGCCGTTCTCCGATTATCGCCAGCGCGACAACCGAGCAAAGAATGATAGGAGCCATTAGCCAGCCGCCGGCTTTTACGATTTCGAACACGTTGGTAATCCTTTCTGAGGTTGTTTATTCATTTTCGCTATTTTTTCACTCGCTATTACCATACGGGCAACGCTGGCGTTACTTTAGCAGAGACGTCCATCAGCCGGAAGTCACTGGCATTGCTCATATTTCGGGGCTTTTATCTATAACCGGCCTCGCAATACTCTCTCCAGTAGATTTTCTTATAGAGAATGCCAATAGCGCGCACTTTTCTGACGCCAGGTCTGAATAACAAATTCTGCATCAGATTCACTTCCAAGCTGCATTTCTATGGCACCGTGGCTTGCAGAGTCGAATAATCGTGTATTTTTTGCCTTGTAGCGTTCGATGACAGCCTCCTTGGGAAAGCCATAACGATTGCGATATCCAACAGGAAACAAGGCAATTTGAGGGGACACGGCATCAATAAAGGCCACTGTAGAAGAGGTTTTGCTGCCGTGATGAGGCACTACCAGGATGTCTGATGGCAGTTTTTCAGCCACACGCCTAAGTAAATTCCGTTCCGCGCCCCGCTCAATATCACCGGTTAACAAAACGCTATCTTGCCCTGCCTGAACTCGCAATACGCAGGAGCGATTATTGCCCCTATTGTTGCGCCTCTGGCCTTTTTTATAGGTAGCTCTCTGATTCGGGTTTAATAGTTCAAATTGCACCCCATCCCACAACCAGCGCTTTCCAGCTAAACAGTGTGCGGCTTCCAGAGCTTTTGTTTTAAGAGAGTGCAACTTCTCTGGCACACTACTGATAATGCTTTCTACTGGTAATTGTTTGAC
>JAUVNZ010000253.1 GCA_030599435.1 Gammaproteobacteria bacterium
AAGCTCCAGCTGGCTAGCGGGCATCTCTCGTTATTCCAGCAAATTTGATGTGCGAGAAGCCGGTGTTCATGCCCACGGTGGGGCCAGCACGATTGACAATGAACTACTCGATGGTGAAGTTGATATAACTGCCGTTGATTTTGTGTACAAGTGGGCGCCTAAAGGTAATGCCAGTAAACGATACCTGAAATTGCAGTTTGAATATTTCATACGCAATGAAAAAGGTGAGGCCGAATTTGCTGAGGCCGGGGAACAGGCTGCAGCCGATTATGGCGGAGAGCAAAAAGGCTACTACATTCAGGCCGTCTACCAATGGCAACCTCGCTGGCGAGTCGGACTACGATACGAGCAATTAGAAGCAGACAACAAAATAGCTAACTACGATGGTGATGTAGACACTAATGCCACCACAATTGATCAGGATGAATTTTTAGAAGAGTCTGGCCTTGAATCTGCACATGACCCAAAAAGAGTCAGTTACATGATTGATTATTCACCTAGCGAGTTTTCCCGTTTTCGACTGCAATTCAATAATGATGACTCCAGTCCAACAGCAGATAATCAGGTATATCTGCAATATATTATGAGCCTGGGTTCACATGGCGCTCACAAGTTTTAAGGAATAGAGAATATGTACTATTTAAAAATTTCTGTATTCCTGTTGTTACTGATTGCCAGCAATATGGTTCATGCGAAATTAAATGTATTTGCCTGTGAACCCGAATGGGCTGCGTTGATGAAAGAGCTAACTGGTAAGCATGGCAATGTCTTTTCGGCCACCACGGCATTTCAGGACCCACACCGAATTGAGGCACGTCCCTCTTTAATTGCAAAGATGCGTCGAGCAGATATGGTGGTTTGTTCTGGCTCTGAACTTGAAGTCGGTTGGTTGCCTTTATTGTTACGTTCATCCGGCAATCGTAAGGTGCAAACCAATCAACCCGGTTATATTGAGGCATCTCAACTGGTTGAGCGTTTAGGGATACCTAAAAATATCGATCGCTCAATGGGTGACGTGCATGCCGCTGGTAATCCCCATGTTCATTTAGATCCGCGACGCATCACCAAAATTGCTAAAATCATCAGCGAGCGTCTAGTAAAAATCGATCCTGACAATGCAACTCACTACCAAGCACAAACAAAGGACTTTTTGGCTCGTTTAGATAAAAAGATAAAAGGTTGGCAAACACTCGCCTCACCATTAAAAAATACTAAAGCCGTTGTACATCACAAAGACTGGAAATATTTGTTTGATTGGCTGGGGATAAAAGAAGTCGCCACATTGGAACCCAAACCGGGCATTCCACCTAGCGCAGGCCACCTGGCCACTCTAAAGCGGCAAATGAAAACTGATCCAGCAGATTTTATTTTACGTGCTGCATATCAGGATGATAAGGCCTCCAAATGGCTTGAAAAACGTACTGGAATAAAGGCGGTTGAATTACCCTTCACGGTTGGCGGTTCAGATAAGGCGACAGATTTGTTTACTTTGATGGACGATACCATCAATCGATTATTAGCAGCACTTAAGAAATAGTTATCAAATAGAAGATATTCGTGTGAATTGGGAAAGTCTGGATTTATCTATATTAGGGCCTGCATTTCTGGCAGGTGTACTAGTGTTGTCTACACATATCCCCATGGGGCAGGAAGTGCTTCGCAGAGGGATTATCTTTATTGATCTCGCTGTTGCTCAAATTGCTGGACTAGGCCTCATTGCAGCCGCCAGTTTTGGATGGGAAGCCCATGGCTGGGAAGTTCAGGTTGTTGCTATAACCGCAGCATTACTGGGTGCTGTTCTGCTTAATCAATGTGAAAAACGCTGGCCAGAAATAGAAGAAGCATTGATTGGTGTCATGTTTGTATTAGCTGCGACAGGCGGAATCCTTTTGTTAGCTAATAATCCCCAGGGCGGTGAACAACTAAAGGAATTGCTTGTAGGGCAAATTTTGTGGGTAACCTACGAGCAGTTGATACCCATTGCGATTGTTTATGCCATTGTTATGGGAATATGGTTCGGGTTTGACGTTAAAAAACGACGCTTGGGTTTTTATAGTTTATTTGCAATTGTCGTAACAGCATCAGTACAACTGGTTGGAGTGTACCTGGTCTTCGCCAGTCTCATTATTCCCGCCATTGCCACTCGCCTACTTAGCGACAAACAACGTTTGATTACAGGATATCTCATTGGCTTAATTAGCTTTGCACTGGGGCTTTCTTTGTCCGCATTGTTTGATTTACCATCTGGCGCGATTGTTGTTTGGATGCTTGCAATAACCGCTATAACATTCAGCGCGTTATTCAAGAAAGACGCTGAAGCATCCTCCTCGCAAAGCTCATAGGCCACCAAATACAGAAGTCGCTTTTAGAAAATAACTGAAACGCTCCCCAACATATTGTGTCAGCGGTTTTCAAAACCGCTGCTTCAAATTGGTTATTAATGACCGCTTTTGGGGTAAAGCGGTCATTACACTCTAGCTGCATCAATGACCGCTAACGCTGCAAAGCAGTCATTGAAGATATTAACGAAGTTTACGAATAATTAATCCTGCAATTTAACCGCAGCTTCAGCCACTCGTTTTCCCAGTGCCTTGCATAGTCTTTTCTCTTCATCACTTAAAACACGTTTGCTGTCATCGCCAGCAAGATGACTCGCGCCATAAGGTGTGCCGCCAGTGCTGGTGTGCATCAGGTCGGTTTCGGAATAGGGCAGGCCGGTAAAAAGCATACCGTGATGTATGAGTGGTAAGGCCATGGATAATAATGTGCTTTCTTGTCCGCCATGCAAGCTCGAAGTTGAAGTGAATACCGCGGCAGGTTTGCCCGCCAGTGCACCGGATAACCAGAGATCACTAGTGCCATCAAAAAAATACTTTAGTGGTGATGCGATGTTGCCAAAACGTGTTGGGCTTCCCAGTATCAGGCCGATGCATTCACGCAGGTCTTCATGTGTTGCATAGGGTGGGCCTTCTGCGGGGATGTCGTCTGCGGTAGCTTCGCAAATGGTAGAGACGGGCGGTACAGTGCGAAGCCGTGCCTGCGCTCCGGGCACTTCTTCAATGCCACGTGATACCAGTTGTGCCATTTCTTGAGTGGCACCATGACGACTATAATAAAGAACCAGGATGTCAAACATAGCTAGAGTATATCCAGTACGTTTTCTACCGGGCGACCAATGGCGACTTTGCCGTTAGCAACAACAATAGGCCGTTCGATGAGCCTGGGAAAATCGATCATGGCCTGGATAAGTTCATCCC
>JAUVNZ010000358.1 GCA_030599435.1 Gammaproteobacteria bacterium
ATGATAATAACGGTTATCAAGACCATCACAGACCTTGAACGAATTGGCGACGAGGCTGAAAAAATAGGGCGGTTTGCATTAAAGCTGGCCAATAATCAGGAACCGCAGTCTTACTATTCTGAGCTGCATCACCTCGGTGAGCATGTTATCGAGATGCTGCATGGTGCTCTTGATGCCTTTGCCCGTATGGATGTAGAGGCCGCTGTCAGAGTGGCGGGGCGTGATCCGGAAATCGATCAGGAATTTGAAGCACTGACCCGCATGCTGATTACCCACATGATGGAAGATCCGCGTGAAGTAAAAAATGTGTTACGGCTGAACTGGTGTGCACGTTCACTGGAACGCATCGGTGATCATTCTGCGAATATTTGTGAATATGTCATCTACCTGGTTAAGGGTCATGATGTCCGTCATGTCAGCCTGGAGCAGATACAGGAAACATATATTCAGAAGAAATAGAAATCTGCCAGATGAAGGATTAAAGCAGATACGTGTTAAGTGTTACTCGATACGTTTTTACCGGCTATTATGCAAATTCAAAACCAAGAGCTGCAATAGCAGCAGCGACGATAAATGAATAAAACACCCACATCAAGAGCGCTCCGCCACTCTTATCCGTGTTTTCCAGGACTGTATCGACCTCATTTTTTACTGCCCTGGCATTTTTATCAAACTGCAATAAATCCTGGGTGGCGATAAACTCTGCCTCTCCAGCCGGGTAACCCTCTTTACGCAATTGTAGAGACCTTTTTAAAACTTCACATCTTTGATTTTGATTCATTTTTTACTCCTGAATAATACATCGTAATGGCACCGATATATTTCGATCTGAAGTGTCAGTCACATTGTTCCCTCAAATTCTGCACTCGTGTTATTTGTTCTTATTTTTATGACTGTTCAACAGTGTATACGAACACCGCATTGGTAGTAATAAGGGTAATCCCTGAGTAGCCGTGTCGGGTCAGGGCGGGTATTAGCCAGCCTCAGCATAGATTCCCATCTGATATTTCCATGCTTGTCATCATCTTGTCACACAGTATTGTTATTGTCAGAAACAACGGATCATACATACATATCGCAGCAAGGCACTTTCTCTGCTCAGAGAGTGCAACCGACAACGCCGAAATATGTAGTACGCTTCATTAATCGCACTGTGTGCGCGGCCTGGCCCACCGTGATAGGGGCTATCTTTCCTTAAGTACTAGGGAACCTCTGATCAATTCATGAACTCGCATCTTACGCCTAAAATATCCTGTTTTATCGTTACAAACCTTCGCAATAGCCAGCTAATACGTGCGATTTGTGCCTCAAAACTGAATATTTTAGATCGCAATCTGCTTCGTCCAGAATTAAACAGAGGCTCCCTGGCTATCCGCCTCCCCAGGCCTGCTTGCAGGTCATCCTTCGACTAATGTTCTTTTTCTACATACATGTCATAAAAGTTTTATAAAACCGTCATAAATCTGACACATAAGAACTCTACTATTTAGTAAACCAAAGATTATTAAATGGAGACAACAATGGATCAGGTTGATATAGCTGAATTGCTTGTTACAGAACATCTGGAGAATGCTATAGCTGCTGCCAGAGGTATAAGAATACAAACAAAGACAAAATCAACGTCTTTAAAAAAATGTGTTGAATGTAATGATCTAATTCCTGTGAAGCGCAGAAGGGCAATCAAGGGATGCATTCGTTGTGTAGAATGCGAAGAAGATCATGAAAAATACAAAAAAGTGAATAAAAGAATCAGGGTAGAGCACGACTCTTTAGATGACATGATTGAAGACATCCATCTATAAAGTCTATAGATATCTTTACTAATGAACCTGCGCGTAGCATACGACCTGCTTACCAGCCTTTCATGTAACAGGAAATCACAGCTGGATGTAATAAAACTTACGGTGAAAAAAATAAATCGGTGGCTAAGTGAAATTATCAGTTAATAATACATTTTCTTGAAACTTGAAACTTGAAACTGAAATTTATTTCAACAACACCAACTCTTCCGCTGCCGTTGGGTGTACCGCGACAGTATTATCTAGATCCGACTTACAGGCACCCATCTTCATCGCTACGGCAAAACCCTGAATCATTTCATCGGCACCTTCGCCAATAACGTGTATACCGACGACTTTCTCCTTTGCCCCCGCAGTAATGAGCTTCATTGATGATTTAGGTTTGTGCTCTGACAAGGAGTGAAGC
>JAUVNZ010000147.1 GCA_030599435.1 Gammaproteobacteria bacterium
CCCGGGTTTTGCTTGGTAGGCGAATTGATTAAGGTCAATTCCATGATGGATCGTGGCAATGTAATCCAGTTTGTCTGATTTGTCGGCCTCACTAATGGCAACATAATGAGTGCTGTTATTGTACTTTTTATAAACAGGCAATATGGCGGGTGAAGAAAAGCCATGTATCGTGGTAACAACGGGTGTCTGTGTGAAGCCACTATAACTAAGCGGTAAAAAATCGTAATGATTATGAATAAGATCAAATTCATCTGCATGTTTGAACAATTCAGAGATATGCAAACACTCCCATGCTTTGGGATCGATAGAGGGATCTTCAGAGTAGGGGTGTTCACAAACTGAAACAAGTTTACCCGCAGTAATGGAATCACCGCTGGCAAATAAAGTGACCTCAATACCCATGGACACCAGCTGTTCAGTGAGAAGACTAACAACATTTTCCCAGGGTCCGTAATGACGCGGAGGTGTGCGCCAGGATAGTGGACTTAACATCGCAATTTTCATGAAGGACCTGCCTACATGGCATCACCAACTATTGCCATTATTAATTAGAAAGTAAACTCTACACCGAATTAAACTATACATTACGGTAACATGAATAACAGAACGATTTATAAAAACATTAACACAGTCACTTCGAACTGTATTGGATATCGAAATATAATATTTATCTCTGCTACTATAAAAAAACAATAGTGCATTTTTAAGAAAAAAGTAGTTTATCTTGTGAATAATTCAGCTATTGTTGTAAAGCAGATTTTTGTAGTTAGTAGCACATTTGGATAACCCTATGGCAAAAAACAGTTCTGTTCCCCCCATTCCGCTGGCGCGGCGTAAACCCATCGTAATAAATGCGAATATCGGTCGTGTTATTACTCGTCCATATATCCCCCACACTGAAGAACGTACCTGTAACGTTATCAACCGTGTGCTGGATCTGAACGAGGATGAGGCTTGTGTATTACTAGAAAACGTCATGCACAACTTTTCTCATCGTCACCGTTATTTCAGGGAGACACTGTTACGAAATTTCGAAAGAATGGCCAACCATGTGCCGGATATAGACACGTTATCTGAACAACGAAAGTTGCTGATTGGTTCTTATTTTACCGCCGAATATTCAGTGGAGGCAGCGGCTTTATTTAATCCTTCCATGGTTGAGGTTCCAGTTCTGGAAACGGATCCTGAAGGATCCTGTCGCTTTATTATGAGCTTTCGTGCTGTTGGTGAAGGGCACCTTTCTTCAATTGAGTTTCGTAGTGGAATAATTGATAGTAACAATGATATCTATTTTGATCCACTGAGTAACTACGTGCGTACCCCCAGGTTCCATACCGATTCAAACTATGATCGAGAGCTGTTCTGGTCAAAGCTCAAGAGCATGGGAGCAAGCCCAAAGGTAATAAAATGGTTACTCGGTGATTTACCTGAGAAATTCACTTTCAATGAATTGGAGGGAAAAATTTCTGAGCACTATATCGGCGATCATATTCGGGCAGGGGACAAAACAGATGCCATTGATATGGCAATGTGGCTGGCACGATCTAATTATGAAATTTTGTTCCACCCGGAACACCAGGTATCCGAGCGGGTGATCTTTCCCATATCGGAGCCCGAGAGCAGGGGCATTGAAGATGCCCGTTTCGTGCGTTTTGTAGAAGACGATGGCACGGTAATTTACTACGCCACCTATACTGCATATAACGGCGAAACTGTTCTGCCTCAACTCATCACGACTACGGATTTCCTCTCGTTCAAGATCGATACCTTGTATGGGAAACAGATCCATGGCAAAGGCATGGCCTTGTTCCCAAGAAAGATTGCTGGAAAGTACGTCATGCTGTCACGCCAGGATGGGGAGAATAACTTCATCATGTTCTCAGACAATGTGCATTTTTGGGATAATGCCCAAATGTTGCAAATACCTATGTTTCCGCACGAATTTTTTCAGATTGGTAATGGTGGTTCACCGATTGAGACAGACGAAGGCTGGCTGCTTATTACCCACGGAGTTGGTCCGATGCGAACCTATAGTCTTGGCATTGAGCTGTTGGATCTGGATGATCCGACCCGGATCATCAGTCACCTTGAAGAGCCGATCCTGATACCGAATGAGCATGACCGTGATGGCTATGTGCCTAACGTTATATACAGTTGTGGCGCTATGATCTTCCAGAATGAATTGATCATTCCTTATGCTTCGGCTGATCAACGCTGCGGTATTGCAACCCTGAGCCTGTCAGATCTGATGGCGAGGCTACTCTATGACAAAACAGCAAAGGGGAAAAGTTCTCGGTAACAAAGTTAAGTCACTCTAGTTTCTTTTTTATTACCCTGTTTAATCTTACTCTGACCACGGTGTTTATATATGGCAAGTAAAGCCATAAGCCAGCATAGGGTTGATTCTGCTCCCTGATTTTCATTGACACCCTTTGTCTCCAGACCGTCCCGGCAACCTCCAGTCGCATGATCATAAAGTGAAATATGCAGTTCGTTATCACCCAGATACCAGTTAAGACAGCGATAGGTATAAGTGATCCATTCCTCATCCTGAGTGATATTGAATGCCTCGATACAGGCATCCACCATCGCGGCTGCCTCGATAGGTTGCTGATCAAATTGCGCTTTATTGCTTCCTCGGGTAAACCAGCCATTGTTACCGATAGCGGCAAAATAACAACCTGATTCATCGTGTTGAATTTTTTTCAGCCAGCTGAGCGCACACAGAGCGGTTTGCAACATTTCATCATTACCCAATCTTTGTCCCGATAATAGCAATGCCTGCGGTAAGCGTGCATTGTCGTAAGTTAATGCCTCTTCACACCAGGGCCAGTCTTCGCTGATGCTATTTCTGAACCATTGCATTAACTTGTCTGAAAGTATCCTGAACATAGTTTCAATCTGGCTATTTTCAGGGTTACCAGAGAGCAAGGCATGAAGACCAATAATGGTGAAAGCAACGGCCCGTGGAGAAGTAAAGTGTTCGACCGCAGGTAAAGCACGTTGAAATAAATCGACGGCATGGTTTACCTGTCCTTCATTACGACCTAGAGCCGAAGTGACGCCCAGCCCCCACAGTGCACGGCCATGAGAATCTTCAGAACCTTTTTCTTCCAGCCAACAACGGTCATAAGACATAAAATTGCGAAACAGGCCAGTATCTCGATTAAAAGCATGGTCGAGAAAACTCAGGTAGACAGAAGTAAGACCCGTTAGCGAGGTATCCTGAGGCTGAAAGTTCTGTGCGGTAACAGCAACAATCAGTGCCCGTGCATTATCGTCTACACAATAACCATGTTCCCGATCCGGTACTGTGAATTTGGCGTGTTGCAGCATACCCACCCCATCCGTCATACGGATCAAATGATCAAACTTGATATCCGGCAACGATTGCTGACGCAGCCCAAGAGGGCCTAACTTACTTTCAGGTACACACTTACGTAAACGATGATGCCGCGCTTGTTCGAAAGTTTCGATATAACGGCTAGCCACATGACTCCAGATCATTTGGCGACCATATTCATAAGCCTTTTGTTGTAAGACGCGAAGTTTGTCAGGATGATCCAACAGGTCAATAACTTCACTGGCGAGATGTACATGATCATGAAATGGAAATAATCTGCCCCGACCGTCAGCAAGTAACTCCTGAGCATGCCAGAATGGTGTGGATATTACGGCTTTACCCATGCCTAATGCATAAGCAAGCGTACCGGAAATAATCTGCGCCTCGTTCAGGTAAGGTGTGATATAAATATCAGCCGCACCAATAAACTCTAACAGATCCTCATCCAGTACAAAGTGATCATGAAAAACAACATGGTTCTCAACCCCAAGTTTTTTTGCACGCAGGTGAAGACCAATTCTGTAATCCTCTCCATGTTCGGCTTTAACGTTCGGATGAGTGGCACCGACGACCATGTAAATAACATCCGGATGTTTTTTAACAATCTCCGGTAGTGCATCGATCACCGTCTCGATACCTTTACCCGGAGATAGCAGCCCAAAGGTGAGTAAGACATTTTTTTCAGACACATCAAACTTGTTTTTATAATTTGAGGATTCAATCAGAGGAACGTCAGGAATGCCATGATGAATCAAGACAATTTTTTCTTCTTCAACCCTGTAAATGTCACGCAAAAACTCAACTGAACGTTTGCTCATTACGACTAAACGATCAGAAAGTTCAGCGAGTCGCACAATAATATGCTTCTCTCTATCGGTTGGTTCTTTCAAAATAGTGTGTAATGTCGTCACAATCGGCATTTTGAGATCACTCAAAAATTCGAGAATGAAACTACCTCGTTGGCCGCCGAATATGCCATATTCATGCTGAATACAGACCACATCTACATCGTTGAGGTTAAGCAGACCGGCCGCCAGACTGTAGTCTCCAAGTTGATCCTGATTGATTTCGAGTCGTACCTGTGGCGGATAGTGGTAGCCATCAGGTTGATCATTCATAGCTACTGCCCAGCAGTCTACATCGGGAACATTTAGTGCGATTGACTCGAGAAGGTGTGTAGTAAAAGTAGCAATGCCACATAGTCTGGGCAGGTGGTTCCCGACCAGAACGATAGATTTGAGTGTTTTGTATTTTGCTTGTGCGTTTGTTTTACTGAACTTATCCATAAACATTACTTTTAGTTGATGTATTCAGGTATTAAGGAACTCACACATTAAGTTATATAGATGTAACGATAGCAGTATGCGCTAAATTATACCTTTAACGTACAATAATTTTGATATGAATGTTGTATGTTTAAGCAGGGTGGTTATCACCATCAGGTGATATTTTAGTAAAGCCTGTAGTGGGTTTTCGGGAGGTTTATCACGGCGCATTCAATTTAACATAATATATATTATGCCG
>JAUVNZ010000211.1 GCA_030599435.1 Gammaproteobacteria bacterium
CAGTTATTAATAATAATTATGGAATACCGGGCTAGTGACATAGTGGAAAAATAAGCGGCTGATCTATTTGTTATGCTATTTCACTGCTGTCCCGTTAACTCCTCATCGTCATACCGGACTTGATCCGGTATCCAGTAAGTCGTTGAAACCACTGGATTCCGGCCTTTATGCCCCGAGGGTATGCGCCGGAATGACGGGAAGATATTATCGATATTCATGTCCCCGATGCCACAAAGACCTCTGGTTACCAGGTACTTCGCCAACCACGCCAAAACAAGATTAAGTTAACGGGACAGCACTGCTGGTTAGTACAAAAAATTCCTTTAAGAATGACCTTGCGTTTTCCCTGATAATACCTATATTTAAATTAAGCACCGATTTAAACTCTGATTGCAGGGTGCTCAAGAAATACTGCTAAAACGAGAGGAAAGACCTACTTATTGCTGCAAACGCTGAGTGGGTTTTTTCATGCCTGTGTGAAACGATAAGGAATAAATCGTGCCAAATATGACAGAAAAAGTAGTTATATTTGGGCTTCTAATGACTGCTTCATATTTTTTCGTTTCATGGCTAGTCCATAAAAGACTCAGCAAAAAAATTAAAAACGAAGAAACCCGAAAAGGCATAGTCACGCTGGTATCAATTATTCTATTTTGTGTACTGATATATGTGGTATTTAAACCATAGATATTTCGTAGAAAAAGTGGACTACAAATCTACCTTTATTAATTTTCCCTATATTTTTAAATTTTCAATCAAATAATCAATAAATACCCTAACTTTCGGTGGCAAGTACTGTCCTGCTGGATACAAAGCATAAATGGCGCTATCAGTCATGGCAGACAAATTGACTTCGTAGTCTTCTAGTACCACTTTTAATTTTCCCTGTTTAATATCTTCACCCACAAACCAGGTCGGCAATACCGCAATACCCAAACCTGACAATATGGCTCGATACAGGGCGCCCCCTGTATTCGCCAGAAAATTTCCTGAAACGGAAATATTCTGTATTGATTTACCACCACGAAACTGCCAGGTGTCGCTGTTGTGGATATTTTTGTTATTGATGCAATTGTGATGCGCTAAATCATCAGGGGTATCAGGCAAGCCATGCATTTCAATATATTGTTGGCTTGCGCAAACCACAAACTGATTGTCAGCCAGCTTGCGGGCCACTATAGATGAGTCGCCCAGACGACTGATACGAATTGCCAAGTCCACTCGCTCTTCGACCAGGTCAATCGCACGATCTTCCAGCACGAGATCAATCTTCAGGTCCGGATACAACGCCAGAAATTCCGGAATCAGGGGCACTATAATTCGCTCACCAAATGGGATAGCAATATTAAGGCGTAACACCCCCCTGGGACTTGCCTGCAGCTGAGTAATGGCTAACTGTGCCTCTTCCAGGTCACCAAGAATTTTACTGACGCGCTCAAAGTAAATTTGCCCAGCTTCGGTCAGGCTAATGCTGCGGGTTGTGCGCTGTAGCAGGCGCACCCCCAGCTCTTCTTCTAACGTGTTGATTTGGCGAGAAATAGAAGAGGGTGCCATGTGCAATTGACGCCCCAATGCTGAAAAATTTCCCACTTCGATGGTTTTTACGAATAACTCAAGATTGCTATATGGGTTCATTTTACCTCCTCACTAGACCAAACCTTAGTCGATTATTGCGTATTTCGCAAAGGTGATATTCACTTTTAGTGTATTCACTATATCCTGTGCATAGATAATAATATCAATAACGAAAGCAAAGAATGAGGACAGAAACATGAAATCACTACCTACGAATCTGACATTCTATAAACGCACCCCAGATTTTGATCAAGACAATATCCCCTCTGACATCCTAGGCCGACATACGACACCAGAAGGCATATGGGGCAAAATCAAGGTCACAGAAGGCAGCTTAACTTACCGTATTTTGGAACCTGATCTTGAGGAACATGTGCTGCAAATTAACCAGGATGGTGTAGTCTCTCCGCAAGCTGCACATCAGGTTGAGATCAATGGGCCAGTAAAATTTCATATCGAACTTTATCGACAGGCTGCCTGAAAGTGCCAACAGAAATTCAAGGAAGTACGAACATGCAAAAATTTAGCTGGATATTAGTGGCAGTTTTTGGCTTAAGCACCGGGCTTATGGCTTACAAGTTTATATTGTCCGGTAGCGCAGAAAAAAGTGATGATGGTCGTCTTGCCATCCACTTAACACCCAATGAAAGGGATCTTGTTTTAAGCGAAATGCGAACTTTCCTTGACAGTGTGCAACAGATTACCCAAGGCGTAGCTAGCAATGATTTTGATGCCGCAGCGAAAGCGGCACGCAAAGTTGGACGCGCAGCACAACAGGAAGTGCCGGGCACTCTGATTGGCAAACTGCCACTGGAATTTAAAAAAATGGGTTTTGATACTCATTCGCAATTTTCTCAACTTGCGTTGGATGCAGAGCAACTGGGTGATAGTACCCAGACCCTGGAGCAGTTAGGTACACTTTTACAGAATTGTGTTGCCTGCCATGCCACCTATAAATTTGAAACAACAAGAGACAGTCAATAGTTTATTTATCTATTAACTTCAGTGTAAAAGGAGAAAATCATGAAAAACAATGTTGGCGGTATAGATCGAGGTATTCGTATTGTAGCTGGCATAGCTATCATCGCCGCAGGTGTATTTTACCAAAGTTATTGGGGAGCTATCGGTCTGGTTCCATTGTTAACCGGCTCTATCGGGTGGTGCCCCGCTTATCTTCCGTTTGGTTTGTCGTCTTGTAAAGTTAAATCAAATTAATGCCACTATGAAACCCACTATGAAACATGGTCATCATCCTAAAGATCGCTACACTTCAATATGAGTTCAGTAATTTCCCGCTAATATCAACCTTATTGTGATGAGAAAATGGTTGTTATTTGGGCATATAGAGATATCCGGTAGATATTAGGAAAGAATCAAAGATTGCTTGAGCATGATATTGTGTCAGCTAGAAGGGATTGAACTGGCCAGGGAACTAAGCATGAACACTATGGCTTCATGAATACTATGGCTTCATGAACACTATGGCTTTAGGGTAAACGGATTATGCGTATTAATACATCGTATGCCGGAATCGGCCTGGCACTACTAATAGTCAGTCACCAAACAACGGCCCAGGAACTGGAGCTGGATGTCTTTATTCACTCTATATTAAAAAATAATCCTGGTGTGCAGAAAATCCTTGCGGACAAAACCATTGCCGCCGGCGCCCTGGAATCCAGTCAGGGGATTGATGATGGTATCTTAAGCTCGAGTCTGAGTCTGGCTCATAGCGAACCGAATCAGGTATTGGGTTTTGAGGCTTCGGAAAGCGATGATGCGCGTCTGAACCTGGCATATGATCGCCAGTTTTCAACATCAGGTACTCGTTTAAATTTATCGTATGGCAATCAATACACAGATCGTAATCCACCACTGGGTACTTTGGGTGAGCAGTATTACCAGCCCAGTTTCACTGTACGTTTAACCCAACCTTTGCTGAAAAATGCAGGGGGTATTCAGGACAGTCTGGATATCAATCTTAAACAGCTCAATTTCAAACTAGCGGGCTTAAGTAGTCAGGAAAATCTCGAAAGTTATATTACGCAACTTGCCCGTCTTTATCTGGACTGGTATCTGGCCGCACGCGAGACGGCCATTTCCAAAGAAGTGCACCAACAGGCTATTGAACA
>JAUVNZ010000081.1 GCA_030599435.1 Gammaproteobacteria bacterium
GCTGGCTGACACGCTTATCTATTTAATCCGCCTTGCTGACAAACTTGACATCAATCTAATAACAGCGGCTCAAAGCAAAATCGAAGTTAATGAACAGAAATATCCTGTAGAGAAAGCTAAGGGTAGTGCAGAGAAATATACGGTGTATGTTTGAATGTTGTTAGTCAAAAGACAAGGCTTGATCCCGTTGTTTTTGGTAAATGATTCTCATTTGTCACCGACCCCTTTTATTTTCCTAATGGGTGACTGAAGCACTTCTTTTTGAAGTAGCACGCACAAATAAAATTCGGATGCAGGTCACGACGACTAAACAAGTTTAAAAAAAACAGGGCGGACACGCTTCGATGCTTATCGGCCTGTTGACATGAAACGACTTATGGGCGACCCCTTTAATTTTCTAGTCATCTTTAAGGAGCTATGTTGGCAACATCAAAAAATAATATCTGGTTAGAACATCAAGGCAAAGGTCCCCTATTTGCTACAGCTGTCCACGCCGGTCATAACATAAGAGGTGAACTACTGCCGTTAATTGCACTTGATGAATCTACTCGATTACGTGAGGAAGATCCCTATACGGATCGCTGGGTAAAGATTGTACCTGGCTGGATAGTCATGACACGTTCTCGTTTTGAAGTAGACTTGAATCGTGAACGTGATGAAGCCGTTTATCGTACACCGGAAATGGCCTGGGGTCTGCATTTATGGAAAACACCGCTTAGTAATGAACAGATAGAGCATTCACTGCAAGAGTATGATGCTTTTTATAATGAACTCGAAGTTTTGTTGGCAAAACTGGCTCGTCATTTCAAACGTTTTGTTATTTTCGATATCCATACCTATAACTATCGTCGTCAAGGACCTGGGGGTTCACCTGCCGATCCTTTACACAACCCTGAAGTCAATGTCGGCACTGGCACACTGGATCGCAAACTCTGTGGTTGTGTCGTTGATCGTTTTATAAAAGACCTGAGAAAATATGATTTTCTTGGTCGGCATCTTGATGTGCGTGAAAACATCAAGTTTGAAGGGCGGCAACTTGCGCGTTGGATACACACTAAGTTCCCTGATTCTGCCTGCGTGCTTTCTGTCGAGTTCAAAAAGTTTTTCATGGATGAATGGACAGGCGAAGCCGATGAAAAACAGCTCAAGGTCATTCGTGAAGCACTGCAATCGACAATTCCTGGCATACTGGAAGAGCTGAATAAATTGGAAGGAAACAATGACAACTAGTCTCGACAATAAGTTAATAACAACCATTGGTGAAGCGCTGGCGCATAACGAAATGGTGCGTCGTAATTTGCCCGATGGTAGTCGTTTACATATTGATCGACAGTTGCCATTTCTGTGTGTTTATCGTCGTCCTTTGCATAGAGAAGATGCAGGTACAGAACGGTTGTTGCTCGGTGAAGCGGCTTACTTGTTGGCAACTTCCAGAGAACGTCACTATTCAGAACTGGTGAGTTTGGTTAAGGAAGTTGCGCAACGCCAGATTGCACATTACGGCGCCTTTCTTTTATTTGAATTATGGAGTGCAGAGCCTGAAGAGGCTAAGCAGTTACCGTTATTTCATATTCATGCACCACGCAATGGTGCACCGGATCGTACCCTGGAAGAACTGGAAAGTGAGTTACTCGCCATCACGATTGAAGGTCAAACGTCACAGGTAGAGTTGAGCTATCACGATAGTATTCATCCACCAGAGCTGAAACCTCTGCTTGCTGATGGGAAACAAAACTTTATTAGTATTGGGTTGGAGGTGAATCCTATCTACCGCGATTCACAAAGCGGTGAACTATTTCCATTTGAACTGCGTGAATTACACCACGCACTAGCAAGAGTGCTTAAACGAACTTTTTATAGTTTTACTCATTTTCATACTACACAACGACCTGAGCATTTTCATCAACTGGGTCGCCACTTCATGACAAGTGTGGTTAATGAAACTGATGAGCGGCTCGCGGCCATCAGTCAACGCTTTGATCTGCTATTGCATGTAACACCGGTGAATGCATCTCAGGCCTGGGAAAGATTTCACGATTCAAAATTTGAACGTCTTCCAGAATTTCTTTATCGGCCAAGGCCTATTGACCCGGCCTTAATGAAACGCGAATTATTTAGTATTCCCATCGAGCAGATCGAAGACCCAACGCTAGCGCATATCTATGAACAAAAACAGAATGAACTGGATCGTCAGATTACGCTAGTTGCCGACCGTAATACGCCGCGTTTTTTATATGGTAGTCGACAATTATTCGGTGACATTGAAGCAGAATTACGGGTATTGGCGGAAGATATTCTGCAACGCATACCAGCGCATCTTCCCGATGATCATAATAATGACTTTCTAGCTGTGGAGCAGTTTGCAGAAATAGCGCATGATGAAATAGAGTTTTACCGTATTCAGAATTCGCACTTTGCTGCCAGGGTTGAGGTGCGCGATGATATTACCGGCATTCTTGTTTCAAAAGGAAATTTTTTGATTGGTCGTGATGCCAGAGTGCCACGTTTACGTGTTGCAGCAACAATGGCACATGAGATAGGTACGCATGCACTTACCTATCATAATGGCCAACAACAACCGTTACGCGAATTTTATACTGGTATGGCAGGTTATGAACCCTTACAGGAAGGGTTAGCGGTATTGGCAGAGTATCTGGTTGGCGGATTGAGTCGGCCACGTTTACGCCTGTTGGCCGGGCGAGTAATTGCCGTGCAGTCTATTTATCAAGGCGCAGACTTTATCGAGACTTTTCGAATTTTACATGATCAATATGGCTTTAGTCAGACTACTGCATTTAACATTGCGATGCGCGTCTACCGCGGTGGAGGTTATACTAAAGACGCGGTTTATCTCCGAGGGTTGATTAATCTTTTATCATACCTTGCTCAAGATGGCGATCTGGAGATGTTATTTCTTGGCAAAGTCAGCCATGAACAACTCGCCCTGGTAGAAGAGTTACAGTGGCGCAAGGTATTAACGCCCGCTGTGCTACGGCCACGATATTTAGACAAGCCGGAAACACAACAAAAGTTGGCACACCTACGTAAGGGTATTTCAGTACTCGACCTTATTTCGGAGGCAGCATGAGGCTAGGAATTATCGTTAACGATATCCAGACTGAGTTGGGAGGGTATACGACTACCCATCTTGCAATTTCGGCCACCAACCTCGGTCATGAGGTCTGGTATATGAGCGTAGCTGAACTTGCTTATGAACCCGATGAGAATGCCCATGGGCATGCCCGTCGTGTACCGGACAAAAAATATCGTAGCGTTGATACCTATCTGGCTACCTTAAGAGGTAAAAAAGCCCATGCAGAACGAATTAGCCTTGATGAGCTGGATGTTCTGTTATTACGTAATAATCCGGCAGATGATGTAATTGCCCGTCCCTGGGCCAGGTTAGCCGGTATCAATTTTGCCCGTCTGGCTATGCGCCACGGGGTTATTGTCTTGAATGATCCCAATGGTTTGACTCATGCGATTAACAAGATGTATTTGCAAGCCTTTCCCGGGGAGGTAAGACCACGCACTCTGATCACTCGCAATCGTGAAGAAATAAAACAGTTTATTGCAGAGCAGAATGGTTGGGGTGTGCTTAAACCGTTAGCAGGTTCGGGGGGGCGAAATGTATTTTTAATCAATCCAGAAAGCGGCGCGAACCTGAATCAAATGATCGAAGCAGTGGCTACCGAAGATTATATTATTGCCCAGGAATATCTGCCAGAGGCGGTAAAAGGGGATACTCGCCTGTTTCTAATGAATGGCATACCTTTGCAATGCAAGGGACATTACGCCGCTTTTCATCGTGTACGTCATACTGGAGACCGTGACTTCCGTAGCAATATCACGGCAGGTGCAAAGGCAGAAAAAGCCATTGTAAGTAATGAAATGTTGCAATTGGCAGAGCTGTTACGTCCCAAGTTGATTCAGGATGGTATGTTTCTCGTGGGGCTGGATATTATTGGCAATAAGTTAATGGAGATTAATGTTTTCAGTCCTGGCGGTATGGATAGTCTGGAAAAGCTGGAAGGTGTGTCCTTTACTCATGAGATTATTCATGCAATTGAAGATAAAGTTGAATACCGGCAGCAAAACCTGCAGGGCTTTAACAATATTGAAATTTCCATGCTTTAACTAAACATTTGCACTATTTGGAATCAGAGTAAAAACGAGGGTATTATTTCCCAGGTAGGGAACATGTAGGTCCGAATTTATTCGGACAATTGGTTCGGTGGTGCACCCAGCCTTTTTGTCCGGATATTTGGGGTCAGAGTAAAAACTAAAGTAGTGTTAGTGTGACTTTCGAATAATTTTTACTCTGACCCTAATGCCGCTTACTTAAGGTGAGTTTCATTAAAATCCTGTCATTCCGGCATGTTTTTAGCCGGAATCTATAGGTTTGAGGCTAGATTCCGGCTAAAAACATGCCGGAATGACGACGGGGGGACGTCATGTTTCTCTTAAGTAAGTGCCATTTGTCACCGACCCCTTTCTTTGCCTTTCTTTGAAAGCGTGCTACGAGCGCACTACGTTTTACCGCTCCCATGAATGAAGCAAAAATAAAAGGGTTGGCGCTCTTTTTAAGTACGATCATGTTTGCGACCATTGCTTGGTATAATCACACTTTCAACTGAGCGCTCCCTATGTCAGCTATTTCAGTCCCCGCCGCCAGAACAGCCCTGTTCGATTACCCGAAATACTGGGCCGAATGCTTTGGCAGTGCGCCGTTTTTACCGATGAGCCGTGCCGAGATGGATGTGCTGGGCTGGGATTCCTGCGACATTATTATTGTGACCGGCGACGCTTATGTCGATCATCCTTCGTTTGGCATGGCGATTATCGGTCGCCTGCTGGAGAAGCAGGGCTTTCGCGTCGGCATTATCGCGCAGCCCGACTGGCTCTCCAAAGAACCCTTCGAAGTGCTCGGCAAACCCAACCTGTTTTTTGGTGTCGCCGCCGGCAACATGGATTCGATGATCAACCGTTACACGGCCGAGCGCAAACGGCGCTCCGATGATGCCTATACCCCCGGCAATATCGGCGGCAAACGTCCTGACCGATGTTCGCTGGTGTATGCGCAACGCTGCAAGGAAGCCTGGTCGGATGTGCCGGTGATTCTCGGTGGCATCGAAGCTTCATTACGCCGCATTGCGCATTACGATTACTGGCAGGATAAAGTGCGGCGCTCGATCCTGGTGGATGCGACGGCCGACATGTTGGTGTACGGTAATGCGGAACGCGCCATCATCGAAGTCGCGCACCGGCTGGCACAGGGTGAGGCCATCGAGCACATTACCGATGTGCGCGGCACCTCCTTTGTGCGCCGTGACACGCCGCCGGGCTGGATGGAAATTGATTCTACGCGCATCGACCGTCCCGGAAAGATCGACCGCATTGTGAACCCGTATATCAATACGCAGGAGATGAGCGACTGTGAGATCAAGCGTCGTAACGATGCTTTTTACGGTGCGCAATATAATGAACAGGGCGAGCAGATTGTTGAACTCAAGCCGCCAAAACTGCAGCGTAGTTCTAGCGTGATCCGTTTGCCTGCCTTTGAAAAAGTCTGCAAAGATACGGCGCTGTACGCCCATGCCAGCCGTGTCCTGCATCTGGAAACCAATCCCGGCAATGCCCGCGCACTGGTGCAGAAACACGGCAATGTAGACGTCTGGTTGAACCCGCCACCGATACCGCTGACCACGGCTGAAATGGATTATGTCTTCGACATGCCGTTCAAGCGTGTGCCGCACCCGCGCTACAAGGGCGAGAAAATTCCTGCCTATGAGATGATCCGTTTTTCGATCAACATCATGCGTGGCTGTTTTGGCGGCTGTACTTTCTGTTCGATTACCGAACACGAAGGCCGTATTATTCAGAGCCGTTCGAAAGAATCCGTGCTGCATGAAATCGAACAGATTCGTGACAACGTACCCGGCTTTACCGGTGTCATTTCTGATCTCGGTGGGCCGACAGCGAACATGTATCGCATCGCCTGCAAAACCAGGGAGATCGAAGCCGCCTGCCGTAAACCCAGTTGTGTTTATCCCGGCATCTGTCCTAACTTAAATACCGATCATTCCGCGCTGACGCAACTTTATCGCGAAGCGCGCGCCTTGCCCGGCGTTAAAAAAGTGTTGATCGCTTCGGGGCTGCGCTACGATCTGGCGATACGTGATCCGGAATACGTCAAAGAGCTGGTCACGCACCATGTCGGCGGTTTGCTCAAGATTGCACCGGAACATTCAGAAGCTGGCCCGCTGTCGAAAATGATGAAACCCGGTATGGGTGCGTATGATCAATTTAAACTCATGTTCGAAAAATATTCGAAGCAGGCGGGTAAGGATCAATACCTGATACCGTATTTTATTGCGGCGCATCCGGGCACCACCGATGAGGACATGCTCAATCTTGCGCTGTGGTTAAAACGCTACGGCTTTAAGGCAGACCAGGTGCAGGCGTTTTATCCTTCACCCATGGCCACCGCGACAGCGATGTATCACACGGGAAAAAATCCATTGCGCAAGGTCACTTATAAAAGTGAACCAGTGGCAAGTGTTAAAGACCCGGAGCAGCGCAAATTGCACAAGGCGTTTTTGCGTTATCACGATTCGAGCAACTGGCCTTTATTGCGTGAAGCCCTCAAGCGCATGGGCCGTGCTGATCTGATCGGTGATGCGGATAAACAGCTGATTCCAAAAAATCAGCCAAAATCCAGTGACGATTATCACGCACCGCGCAGAAAAAATTCCGAGTCCGCGCATACGCGTCGCACTGGTGGTAAAAAAATGCTTACCCGGCACACCGGACTGCCGCCGCGCGATACCGGCACGTTGAATAAGCCATCCTCTGTTAAAAAGAAATCGCGCGGCAGGGTCAGAAAAAAAGCCGGACATTAGCCCGGCTTTTTTATATTCAAAAATCATTATCCAGTCAGAAGATTACTTCTTTTCCTTATCCTGTTCTTGAGGCTGACTTGTTACCTCTTTATCCTTGTCTTTGTTTTTATCCTGATCATTTGAATGATTAGGCGCTTCACCGCCACAGCTACCGCAACAAC
>JAUVNZ010000205.1 GCA_030599435.1 Gammaproteobacteria bacterium
GAAGATGTACTTGGTCAACTCGGCCTGCGTATTCAACATGCATTGCGTGCCTTTACTCCTAAAGACAGGAAGGCAATCAAAGCCGTTGCTGATAACTTCAGACCTAATCCTCAGTTGGACACCAAGCAAGTTATCACTGAACTGGGCATTGGTGAAGCACTGGTCTCAACGCTTGATGCAAAAGGTAGCCCTACGATTGTAGAACGAGTGCTGATCCGTCCGCCTGAATCACAAATGGGCCCTTTAACAGCAGGTGAACGCAAAGAACAGATCAAACGCTCGCCCTTCAGTGGAAAATATGATGAAGCTGTCGACAGGGAGTCTGCCTATGAACTACTCAAGAAGCGTGCATTGAAAGCAGCCGAGGAAGCTGAGAAACAACAAAACCAGAAAACAACTTCATCAAAAGGACGGTCATCCAGTCGCCAAAGCTGGTCTGAGGCAATGATTAAAAGTGCTGCGCGCTCAATAGGAACCAGCCTTGGACGTGAAGGTGGAAAATTTCTGCGCGGTATCCTGGGATCTTTTCTTCGCGGTAAATAAGATTTTATAACGGTCTCTATTATTTAAATGCAGAAATGCCCTTAAGCATTACTCATCAACATTGTCCTTCAGAAACTGCTGATAATCTTCTGAGCTTACAATATGAGTGCCGTCACAATTAAACTGCATTCTGATGGCATCCTGAACAATGCTTATGCTTACATTCCGCAAATAAAAACTCTCTATGCTTCGTAAAATAGTGAGCTTTGATATCACACTGGTAATTTCTTCGGCAGTCACTGGCTCCCAGCCAGTGCTGGACTTATTAAAAATATTTTGAAAGTGATTTGGTATTTTTTTAAATAACGCATCCGTTAAGATGAAATTATACAATCGTTTTATATAGTCAGCTTTATCCTCATATGAAATCACAGGAAAATGTCTTTCTATGTAGGACTTACTAATTAGCTTATTAGCTGTATGAATTTCTTCATTAAACGGATTAAAAATAGAATAGGTACGCACCTCACCACTGTTCATATTCAAAAAAACACGGTAAATACATCGATTCAGTAACAGCTCCTGCAGGCTAGACTGCAGCTCCGGTAACATTTTATCTACGACACTTTCATAACGTTCTCGCATAAATGCGGATTCCCTTAATGAAGGATCACCCTTTATGCTAACGTGTAATTTCTTTGCATTAATACCTGTTGCACCCATCAGGTTTTCTTTTAATGAGAGTTCTTCATTTCTCTTTGCCAGCACAACATTAATTTTTTCTTCTATAACCGGTTGAGATTTCACAAACTCAAGAAATTCTTCTTTACCTACACATCTCAATAATGTTTCATCACTTGCAATAGCTGTTGCGGTACGTTTATGCTTGGTAAATATTGCCATCTCACCAAAGTAATCCCCTTTATTCAGCAAACATATCTGTTCACTTTGCCCGGACTTATCTATGTGTATAGAAACAGCGCCTGATTCAATGATATAGAACGAATCTAATACATCTCCTTCCTTGAAAATAATTTCACTTTCGCTGAATTCTTTTAAAATTGAGCCCGTTTGAATCTCCTGCAACTCAGCTTCAGATAATTCTTGAAATAATGATTGATCTTCGGACATCCATTTAACTCCTCATGTTCTGTATACGAATCAATAATCCTACTTTTCTGTGAGTTCTGCATAGGTAAGCGCAAAAGCGGCAATAGCTTTATCAAGGTCATCTTTGCTGTGGGCAGCAGATATCTGGATACGAATTCTCGCCTTACCTTTTGGCACTACTGGAAAAAAGAAGCCAATCGCATAAATCCCGCGCTCAAGTAATTTTTTTGACATTTCCTGTGCCAGCACGGCATCACCAAGCATCACAGGCACAATAGGATGATCACCCGATGCAATAGCAAAACCCGCTTCTTTCATACCCTGACGAAAATATTTCGTGTTTTCCTGCAGACGATCTCGAAGCGTGGTTGATGATGAAAGCATATCCAGAACTTTTATTGAAGCCGCACAGATTGCCGGTGCGACAGAATTAGAGAACAGGTAAGGGCGTGAGCGCTGGCGCAACATATCTACAATTTCTTTTCGTGCTGAGGTATAACCACCTGAGGCACCGCCCAGGGCCTTGCCGAATGTACCAGTAATAATATCGACACGGTCCATAACCCCGCAATATTCGTGTATTCCACGACCGGTTTTACCCATAAAACCTACTGCATGACAATCGTCATGATGGACCATCGCATCATACTTATCGGCAAGATCACAAATTTTATCTAACTGGGCGATTGTTCCATCCATAGAAAATACGCCATCGGTTGTAATTAAAATTCGACGTGCGCCAGCAGACTTAGCTTCTTTCAGCTTTTCCTCAAGGTCCTGCATATCATTATTTTTGTAACGAAAACGCGCAGCCTTGCATAAACGCACCCCATCGATAATCGAGGCGTGATTCAATTCGTCTGAAATAACGGCGTCTTCATTATTCAAGATGGTTTCGAAAAGACCCGTATTCGCATCAAAGCAGGCGGCATAAAGGATAGTATCTTCCATACCAAGAAACTTACTCACCTTATCTTCAAGAGTCTTATGGACAGTCTGGGTGCCACAAATAAAGCGTACCGATGAAAGACCAAAGCCCCATTGCTCATAACTATCTATTGCAGCCTGTATAACCTCAGGGTTATTCGCCAGGCCAAGGTAATTATTCGCGCACATGTTAATGACTTCACTGCCATCTGCCAGGGTTATGTCATTTTTCTGTTCGGAGGCAATAACCCGCTCGGTTTTCCATAAGCCGGCATCTTTTATCTCAGATAAATCTTTTAACAGACTTTCTCTGGCTTTTTTAAAACTCATTTTTAATATTTCCTATGCGTTTATTCCCAGTCAAGGATAACTTTTCCAGACTGCCCAGAGCGCATCACGTCAAAACCTTTTTGGAACTCTGTGTAATGAAAACGGTGGGTAATAATCTTCTCTAATGGAAGCCCACTTTGCACCATCATTGTACCTTTATACCAGGTCTCAAATATCTCGCGCCCATATATACCTTTTATATTTAAGCCTTTAAAAACAACCTGATCCCAATCTATACCTGTACCATTTGGCATAATGCCGAGCATTGCGATACTGCCCCCGTTAATCATTTTACCTAGCATGCCTCTAAATGCCTGTGGTGAACCTGACATTTCCATGCCCACATCGAATCCTTCAAAGATACCTAAGCTACGCATAAATTCCCTGCTAATGTCACCATCATTTACGTTCAGTGGAATTGCTTTTGGAACGATTTTCTTTACCAGGTCCAGCCGGTATTCGTTAAGGTCAGTGATGATGATATTACGTGCACCACAGTGCGCAGCCACCATGGCGGCCATAATCCCAATGGGACCTGCGCCAGTGATCAACACATCCTCACCCACCATATTAAATGAAAGTGCGGTATGAACCGCATTCCCATAGGGGTCAAAACAGGCCAGCACCTCAGCAGGAATATCCATGCTAGGCTTAAATACATTCTTAGCGGGTATTGAAAGATATTCTGCAAAAGACCCGGTACGGTTGACCCCTATACCTATGGTGTTTGGACAAAGGTGGCGCCGTCCCGCCAAACAATTCCGGCAGCGCTCGCATACAATATGACCCTCACCGGAAACCAGGTCGCCAATATTTACACCCTCAACATTTGCACCCAGCTCAGCGACAACGCCTGAAAACTCATGGCCGATTGTCATCGGCACAGGAATAGTTTTCTGGGCCCA
>JAUVNZ010000377.1 GCA_030599435.1 Gammaproteobacteria bacterium
GCAATATCACCGGCACGTACTTCTTTAATTTCTTCACGACTATTCGCATGCATTTGCAGGATGCGGCCAATACGCTCTTTTTTGCCGCGCACCGGATTATATATGGTATCACCTGATTTCATGACGCCGGAGTAAACACGGAAAAAGACCAGCTGACCTACGAAAGGATCAGTAGCAATCTTGAAAGCCAGGGCAGCAAATGGTTCGTCATCAGATGCTTTACGCTCACCCTCAGACTCATCTTTATCATCAAGAATGCCTTTGATGGGCGGCACATCAACAGGAGATGGCATGTAATCAATCACCGCATCCAGCATCGCCTGCACACCTTTGTTCTTGAAAGCAGAGCCACAGAATACAGGAATAATTTCATTAGCCAGTGTGCGTACACGGATACCGGCCTTGATATCTTCTGGACTGAGATCACCCTCTTCCAGATATTTATCCATTAACTCTTCAGACGACTCGGCAGCGGCCTCAACCATTTGCTCGCGTAATTCTTTGGCTTGCTCCAGTATTTCAGCCGGGATCTCTTCTTCGACAAAGGTGACACCCAGATCATCTTCGTTCCAGTTGATGGCTTTCATTTTAATCAAGTCAACTAGGCCCTTGAAGTTTTCTTCAGCGCCAATGTTTAACTGCATGGGAACCGGATTCGCGCCCAGACGAGTTTTCAACTGGTCAACGACACGTAGAAAATCAGCACCAGCTCGATCCATTTTGTTCACAAAGGCCATACGGGGCACATGGTATTTATTGGCCTGACGCCAAACTGTTTCAGATTGTGGCTCTACACCACCAACAGCACAAAACACTGCGACAGAGCCATCAAGTACACGCAAAGAACGTTCTACTTCAATGGTGAAGTCTACGTGACCCGGGGTATCTATTATATTGATACGGTGCTCAGGAAACTGCTGCTCCATACCTTTCCAGAAGCAAGTTGTCGCAGCTGAGGTAATGGTAATGCCGCGCTCCTGTTCTTGCTCCATCCAGTCCATGGTGGCTGCGCCATCATGGACTTCACCAATCTTGTGTGACACGCCCGTGTAAAACAACACGCGCTCGGTCGTGGTTGTTTTACCCGCATCAATATGGGCCATGATGCCTATATTGCGATAACGTTCAATTGGGGTTTTACGTGCCACGTCTCATATTCCTTGAATTAATTAATACCAGCATTACCAGCGAAAATGGGAGAAAGCTTTATTAGCTTCTGCCATACGATGTACATCTTCTTTTTTCTTGAACGCGGTGCCGCGCTTCTCACTTGCGTCAACCAGCTCGCCTGCCAGACGCTGGCCCATGGATTTTTCTGAACGTCCCCGGGCTGCTTCTACAATCCAGCGCATTGCCAGAGCTGATTGCCTGCTTGGTCGAACTTCAACAGGCACCTGGTAAGTAGCACCACCAACACGCCTGCTCTTAACTTCTACGTTGGGACGAATGTTTTCCATAGCCGCAATAAAAACCTCAACGGGCTCCAGCTTGGTTCGCTCTGAAACAAGATCCAGCGCCCCATAAACAATCTTTTCAGCCACGGCTTTTTTGCCGCTTTGCATGACCATGTTCATGAATTTCGCAAGCATCTCATTACCATACTTTGGGTCTGGTAATATCTGGCGTTTCGGTACTTCTCGTCTTCTTGGCATAGTGCTGGCCTGGTTATCCTGTTGCTATTTCTAAAAATACCCTAAGTTTTTTAGGGACTAAAATGCCACGTCTTAATTAAGACGCGGCATGCCTGATAATTCTACGATCCCAGCTTAAGACTTGGGACGTTTAGTGCCGTATTTGGAGCGCCCTTGCTTACGATCTGCGACACCTGAGGTATCTAGTGAACCGCGAACCGTGTGATATCGCACACCCGGTAAATCCTTCACACGCCCACCCCGAATCAGTACTACCGAGTGTTCCTGTAAATTGTGACCTTCACCACCAATGTAAGTGGTTACTTCATAACCA
>JAUVNZ010000157.1 GCA_030599435.1 Gammaproteobacteria bacterium
GCTGCTGGCTGATGTACTCAATGGTCTGATGGCTATCCCAAATCTCATTGCCCTGGTCGTCCTCAGTCCTGTGGTCTTCCAACTCACCCGAAGCTATTTCCAAAAATCATCAGTATAAACAGTAAGTTAGCAACTATAACCTTACGAAAAAATAACCATAAATTCTGAGTGGATAAGTAATACAAAGCAGTGGATAAAAAACTTCAATCAGCAAAACATGGAAGCCAAGTACATCTTTAACATATAATTACCTGCAAACTTATAATCTTTCTTTTTAATATAGCTTTATGGAGTCGTAGTAATGAAGCATCGTGTATGTACATCTTGTGGATTTGTTGGCAAACCCATTAATCAGTGCTTTGGAAGCTTCCTTGTTGATGCCTTTATCTGGGCCACCGTGGGCAGCTTTGCCCTCATGACTGGCCTGATCCCTGTATTGCTGATCCCAGCAGCCTGGACTCTGTATCACCTGGCCAAGTTTGGTACGACCAAATGCCCGGAATGTGGTGATCTGGAAATGGTAAGTGTGACAAGCCGCAGGGGTCGTGAAGCAATGGACCCAAGCACGCGTGCAACTACTGTCTGGACCTGCAACGACAAAGTAACTGCAAAAACAAAGGGGTTAAAAAACGCTGCCTAGAGTTTTAAATTCAGTGCTTTGAATTAAACGCTGGTCAACTCGCTGGTTAGCACTTGTTGGTCAGTATTAGCTGATTTGTATTAAAAAGGCCCTGCCCCGAGGTTGATTTTCAACTATCCAGGCGGGGCTTTTTTATGGGATGTTACTTTAGGTATTAGTTCGTCTCGTAACTTTGAAACTCATTACTTGGAGGCTCATCACTTAGAGAAGAACACTTTGATAAGCGTTTTTGCCCCCGGCAATAATTTTCTCAGTACCTCTTTATCACCGTCCCTATAATAGCTCTCCATTTTATGGATGCCCACGTGCGGCTCTTCCGGTTTAAAAAAATTGAGATTGCCATGCTGCGCAAAATAATAAGCTGATAACAGTTCGGCATTGCGCCAGTCTGGGATCTGCTTTTTATAAAAATCGATGACCATCTGATAATCATCAGCGCTGATTAATTCCACAATCGGCAGTCCTTCATATTTTGCTGGGCGCTTATCCACAGCATAGGTACGTATGACCACTGCACCTGGATACACCGGGATACCTACCCGTGTTCGGCCTGGAATTACAGAATCTCGTGCAGCTATAGCTAAATAGCTCTCAGCAACATCAGCAGGAATTACTGGACGTGGCGCATAAAGTTCTGTGGCCAAAATATTTACGGGAAGCATAAATAAACCACCTAGCAATGCAGAAGCTTGCAGGTATTTATATAATCGTTTAAACGGTGATTTAACAGGGTTCATCGGGTAAGTGGGTATTCACTGCTTGTGAGCTTTGATTGAAACTTTTAGTACTAACTATTAAATGAATGACAGGTTTACTTGGGGTTCCACAATCCCAGATATTGCATCACGTCTGCTTCGGCAAGTCTGCCACCTACATAAAGTTTGTCGACGTCTTCTCGGGTAATGGGTTTTTCAACACCGTCTGCATCCTGGTATTTCCATTCTCCCTGAATGACCAGCTCAAACATCGTCACCATGATGTCATCAAAGCGGATAACGTGTTCTTCCGCCAGACGGTGGAAATCTTTAACCATCAGGCCTTGCCCCATGATGCCTGCTTCTTCGCTGGCCAACGCTGCCAGAGCAATGTCCCATTTAGGGACTTCCTCATCGAAGCCTTTCAGCTCCTCCATGGTTTTCTCATCAAGGATTTTATCGTTCACATTAGGTCTCCACGTTTAGTGCAGTTTACCGAACACTGCTCCCTCACGTCACCCCGTCTCAATCATTTTTGATTCGTTTTTAAGTGCTATCTGATTCAGCACTACCTGTTTCCGCACAATGTATACACAGTGTAGCTGCAGGATCGACTTCCAGACGTCCGACAGCGATATCCTCACCACAATTCAGACACTCACCATATTCGCCAAGTTCCAGGCGTTTAAGGGCTTTGGATATCCGCACCAACTCCTGTTTGCGCCGCCGCCCAGCTTCCTGCGACATGGCCTGTCCTTGCAAGGCGTCCATACGGGACAATCGACCAACACGAGCCTGATCCAGTTCTACCGGTTGAGCCGCCTCTGCACCTGCCTCCACAATTGCTATCAGGTCTGCCTGACGTTTAGTCAATAATTCACGAAAATGATCATTATCCAGCATTTTTATTGTCAGCCTTGCTAACCCGTAAATGCTTCATCTGATTGCAAATAAGCTATTTCTTCTGGCGTACTCTGCCGATCCAATATCGCGTTACGATGCGGAAAACGCCCAAATCGACTCACAATGCCACGGTGATGTTTTGCCCACTTGAGGTTATCTTCCAGCCCGGCGTTGGAAAACAACTCCAACACCCTGTCTTGATCTGCTATGTCTTCGCTATGCATGTAGGGCATATACATAAAAGCCTTTTGTGCATCATCCAGACTTTGGTCGAACCCCTTCTCTATTGCTCTGGCCGCAACCTGTCTGGACGGTGTTTCACCGGCAAAACCTTCTACCTGGTTACGAAACATATTCAGTGGAAATTGATCTAGACAAATAACCAAAGCCAACGCACCCTGCGGGCTATCTTCCCAGTTGGACAAATCACCACTTAATGCAGCCAAATAAGTATCAAGAAACTTGTCCGTTAATTCGTCATCAAATTCTGGCGTAGAATTAAACCACAAAAGTTTAACTCGCTCAGAAAACCAGAACGTCAGCACATCATCGCTGGTTGAGATAGCCATCAATCTTCCTTTATGTACTAATTCTTTTGAGAAAACGCAACACCAGTACCACCATGCCCACAATAGCCATTGGGATTTTTTGCCAGGTATTGTTGATGATAGTCCTCTGCAAAATAAAACTCGGGCGCTTTTATAATCTCTGTTGTTATCTTCTCGTGTCCCACTTTGTTTAACAACACTTGATATTGCTCACAACTGCTTTCTGCTGCTTGCAGTTGGCTTTCATCATATACATAAATCCCGGAACGATACTGAGTGCCTTTATCATTGCCCTGGCGATTACCTTGAGTAGGATCGTGCCCTTCCCAAAAACATTCCAGTAGTTTTGAGTACGAAATCTTTTCAGGATCAAACACTACCCTTACTACTTCGTTATGCCCGGTTAAACCACTACACACTTCCTGATAGGAAGGATTCCGCGTAACACCTGCCGCATATCCAGCAGCAGTTGAATAAACTCCTTCCTGTTGCCAAAACAATTTTTCTACGCCCCAGAAACAACCCATACCAAACATTGCTGTTTTCATTTCAGTGGGGAAAGGGCCCAACAATGAATTACCAATTACAAAATGCTGCGCAGGAACTGGCATTGTTTCTTCACGGCCTGGTAAAGCTGTTTCTGAATCCAGCATTATTTATCCATCTTTCATCTCTAAGAAACAAGAAACAGCAGCACGTAAACCATTAACCACTTCAGTTCGCCCCGTTAAACCACACAATATCGCCACGTCTTCCCATGGGCGTTTTTGTAATATTTTGGCTACCAATAAATCCCGCCCAATTTGATCAAGATGATATTCAGGATTCATAAAACCCACGACAACGAAGCGCCAAAGAGCTGCCGAACAATCTTCATAGCTTCGTTCGCCTTTTGCAAAAGCAGCCACAGCCTGCTCATCAAACTCATTTAACGTGAACTGTTCGGTGTTTCCATTCCGCAAACATTCCACGGCCACAGCACAGTCTAGATCTTGCAGAGAATCTGCCAACCAATAAGGTAAATCAGCAAATAATCGGGAACAAGCAGCCTGATACACTTCGTCTCCCTGCTTAGCCAACGGTCTTAACATCATCACCGAATGTTCGCCGCTGGAATGATCACGCCGAAAACCTACCCGTACCGGACACATACCTTGTGCTCGCCAAAAATTCATCAGCCCCGCTGTGGCTCCAAAACTGACACCAATCATATGAACGTCCTGCGCTTCAGCATCTCTCTGGACAGCATTAACCAGCTTGCTACCCAGGCCTTTGCCCTGCAATACAGGATGCACAGCAATTCGCATAATTCTCGCACAACGTAATTTCGCAGCCTGTTTTAAACCCACATGGGTTACCAATGATTGCGGTATAAGGTGGCCACGCGGTCGCCGTTGGCCGGTGAAAATAGCATCAGTTAGCTCATCAGAAAATTCACCTTCCGCAGAAACTAGCGCCGTTGCGACAACCTTATTCTTGCCTTTCCCTTCATTAAGAGAACGGGAGCGCATGACATACACAGAGACACCAGGCCCATCGAGTAAATTACGGAGATCGTTTGGTGAAGTTCGATAGTGTGCTGTTACCAACAAGCCAAACAGCTGTGAAAGTGTGTGTTCATCATTCACCAGAGTCTCACGATCAAGTTTTTCAACAGTGACATTATCTACACTAACACCCTCAACAATTTTATCTTCGACGCTTTCCGCATCTAACATCAAAGAACGGAACACCAGCTGTTCCAGTGGATCGTCTTCTGCCCAACGAACAGGCGTTTGTAAACGTA
>JAUVNZ010000214.1 GCA_030599435.1 Gammaproteobacteria bacterium
GAGCCGGATGAGTTTTATGTACACAAACCCACTTTCGAACAAGGTCACCGTGCTGTGTTGCGCCGCCACTGCGGCAGCAAAAATATCAAAATGATCTATTCTGCAGACGACAGCAAAGGAACCATACATAATATTACCGTCCCCGATGCAGACCGACGACGCTATTGCATTGGCGATGACGAAGTGCTGAAGCTGGCCGATGATGCCATCAAGATTGAAAAATATTACAGCGCCAAGGCCGGGTTTGACAGCCCGATGGATATTGAATGGGCCAAGGATGGTATTGATGGCGAGTTATACATTGTGCAAGCACGCCCGGAAACAGTGGCCTCACAACAGCACAAACAAATACTGGAGCAATACCATCTACGTGAAGAAGGAAAAATTCTGGCGCGCGGTAATGCCATAGGCACAAAAATCGCCTCTGGCCGTGCTCGATACATTCACGATGTATCACACCTGCATGAATTCCAACCCGGCGAGGTATTAGTCGCCGATATCACCACACCGGACTGGGAACCGGTGATGAAAGTTGCGGCAGCCATTGTAACCAACCGCGGTGGCAGAACCTGTCATGCCGCCATCATTGCCCGCGAATTAGGGATACCTGCGGTGGTAGGTTGCAATAACGCCAGCGACAACATTACCAACGACGAAAACATTACCATTTCCTGTGCAGAAGGCGAGCAAGGACGTGTATATGAAGGCAAGTTAGCCTTTGATATTGAATGTACCGACCTATCCGATATAGAAAAACCCGACACGAAGATCATGGTCAACCTGGGTAATCCTGAGCTTGCCTTTACCACCAGCTTTATACCCAATGATGGTGTTGGGCTGGCACGACTGGAATTTATAATTACTCAATCGATTAAAGCCCACCCCATGGCGCTGCTGCACCCCGAAAAAATTACTGACGGTAATCAACGTCGAGCTGTCGAATCGTTATTTGCAGGTTTTAATAATGGTGCCGATTATTTTGTACAGAAACTTTCTGAAAGTGTGGCCACCATTGCCGCTGCCTTTTGGCCCAAACCCGTTATCGTGCGCCTGTCAGATTTCAAAACCAATGAATATGCTACCTTGTTAGGCGGCCAGGATTTTGAGCCGGTAGAAGCTAATCCCATGTTGGGTTTGCGTGGTGCCGCGCGCTACACCCACCCCGATTACGCAGAAAGTTTTGCACTGGAATGTCAGGCAATGAAACACGTTCGCGAAACCATGGGGTTAACCAATGTAAAACTGATGATCCCTTTCTGCAGGCGAGTAGAGGAAGGCAGGAAAGTATTAGAAGCCATGGCCGGTCACGGCCTTAAACAGGGTGAAAATGGCCTGGAAGTTTATGTCATGTGCGAAATCCCCAACAACGTAATCCAGATCGACGCCTTTGCCGAACTGTTTGACGGCTTCTCCATTGGCTCCAACGACCTTACCCAACTGGTGTTAGGCGTCGACCGTGATTCAGAGGCCGTAGCCTTCGCCTTTGATGAATGTGACCCCGGCGTTAAAACCATGATACGTATGGTTGTAGAAGGTGCAAAACGCAACAATAAACATTCAGGAATTTGCGGCCAGGCTCCCTCTGACCATCCTGAAATGGTAGAATTCCTCGTAAACCTTGGCATCGATTCCATGAGCCTTACCCCGGATAGTGTACTCAAAACCACACAATCGGTACTACTCGCGGAAAAAAACAAATCAAAATAAAATCAGGATATTATGCCCATCCACCACGACGTTTTTATTACTAAAACCGAATGTGCCGTATATATCTGACATAAACTTCAAGATACAGGTAGATATTTTTTGTTTCCCACATATTCATCACAATCCTGTCATAAAAATATTCTTATCTTTTTTGCTTTACTGTTTATATTCTCACCAACATATGCGGAAAATAAAACCGAAGAGCCGCCACCATCTATTGGGGTTCTAGAAAGTTATGACAGCTATCGTGACACAGCTTCACGACAGGTAACCCGCTTTGCCAACTGGGTTGATAATTTTTTTGCCGATGATCGAATATACGATGAACAACAGGGCAGTTATATTAAACTGAATATATTACAAACCTATTTTGAAGATGATAAACCTGTATATGATGCACTAATCAAAGCCAAACTGGATATACCAAAAACTCAGAAAAGACTTCAATTATTTGTTGAAAGTATTGACGCAGATGAAAGTGATACGCAACAAACTTCAATTGATGAGACAATAGAAAACCAGGAACAATCCATTGGCTTGCGATTTCTCAATCTGGATTCTAAGTTATGGAAAATAACCACTATTATGGGAGTACGCATACATCAGGGGTTAGACCCACTTGGTCGTATCAGGTTTCGTCGCTTGACCGAAAAAGGATTATGGACTTATCGCTTTACTGAAAGTATTTTCTGGTTTAAGTCAGATGGCGCCGGGGAAACAACACGATTTGACATGGATCATCCCCTGACAAAAAAACTGCTCTTCCGATCAACATCACAAGCTACCTGGAAAAATATTAACAATTACTTTAACCTCGGACAGGATCTAATAGTCTTCCAGAATATTAACAAACATAAATTTCTTGCTTACCAGATTGGGGTTAGAGGCATAAAAGATTCAGAACTGTATACCACTGATTATTTTTACTCAGTACGCTATAGACAACAAATTCATAAGAACTGGTTATTCCTTGAAATAATTCCAAGTATAAACCACCCTAGAGAAAATGACTTCAAACCCGCTAGATCAATCACACTAAAGTTTGAAATTGCTTTTGATGCTCATTAAAACAACATTTATTCTCTGTCAGCCCTAACAAGCGGCCCTCTACCGTATAATTTTCTCTCTCCCTCTGGCCTATTTTTAAACCGTCGATAAGCCCACTGATACTGTGCTGGCAAAGCACGCACACATTTTTCAACAGCGCCATTTAAACAAGTTGCAGCAATCACAGGATCTTTGTTTGCCAAACATTCCGGCGCAGTCATTATATGAATATGATAACCCTGGCCTTTTGGTAATCGCTCAACATAAGTCATTAAAGCTGTAACATTTGCCTTGCCTGCAAGACGAGACATCAAGGTCATGGTGTTGGCCTCAATACCAAAAAAAGGTGCAAATGCCCCCGCCCCACGACCCGGATCCTGATCCGGCAAAATAGTCACCAATTCTCCACGCGATAAAGCCCTGTACAGCGCGCGCACACCACTGGTATCGGTTGGCACAAGCGATGCCCCAGCTCGTTCGCGTCCGTTGCGTATTGTTTGATTCAGGCCTGCTAGCCTTGGCGGCCTGTACATGGCAGTCATAGGCCAGCGTTTTGCCGCGTACAAACCAATCACTTCCCAGGCTCCAATATGGGGGGAAGCAAGAATAACCCCCTTTCCTTCAACTTTAGCCTTTTCCACCAATTCCCAACCGGTCACTTTCTGCACTCGTTTTAGAACACGCTCTGTTGACCATAGCCACAATGCCCCGAACTCCATAAATGCCATGCCCGTTTGCATTAAACTTTCACGGACCAATTCATCTACCTTCTGCGCATTCATTTCTGGAAAACACAATTCAATATTTCTGCGCGTAATACTGCTTAGTTCATTTGAATAACTATTAAAAACTCTACCCAATAATCTGCCTAACCCATGCGCTACTGAAAGCGGAAACCA
>JAUVNZ010000398.1 GCA_030599435.1 Gammaproteobacteria bacterium
AAAGGTAAAAATGTATTACTGGTTGATGACTCTATTGTTCGAGGCACCACATCAAAGCAAATCATCCAGATGGCAAGAGAGGCTGGCGCCAATAAGGTTTATTTTGCGTCGGCAGCACCGCCTGTAAGGTACCCAAATGTTTATGGTATCGATATGCCTTCTGTTAATGAGCTCATTGGCCACAATCGTGATGAAAAACAAATCGCGAATGTAATAGGCGCAGACTGGCTGATATATCAGGATTTAGAGGATCTGATAGATGCGGTTCGTTATGAAAAAGGAGATGTTGAAGTCTTTGATACATCAGTATTCGATGGTGAATATGTGACCGGCGATATTACTCAGGATTACCTTAATTTTCTTGAAACAAAACGTAATGATGGTGCTAGAAGTGAACAGCAGGAAGGCAGTAATGCTATTATTGAATTGCATAATACGGCCTGAGAATAGGCTAAAAATGAAGGACAAAAGATAAAAGCTTGACGGGGTCTAATTTCTTGACTAATCTTCAGGCTCCTGTTGAAGGAAGCGCCGATTTGATACAGCTTGCGGGCGCTTTAAAAATGCAGCTAAAGAGGGTGAGTAACGATAACAACCTGCTTTAGCCAATGCTGAGTGGGTTTTTTTATGCCCGTAGACTTATATGGAAGAAACTATACGTAAGAAATTACATGTAAGATTTCATGTATTTTATGAGAATTGGTATAAATAACATAGACGTTACGTTTTACTGAGGAATTAGCTATGTCAGACGCAGAAAATAAAAATGTTGGATTCGATACGTTAGCTGTGCGCGCTGGTTTAAACAGAACTAATGAAGGTGAGCATAGTGAGCCGATTTTTACGACATCAAGCTATGTGTTCGATAGCGCAGCTCATGCTGCAGCGCGATTTTCAGGGGACGATCCGGGTAATATTTATTCGCGATTTACCAATCCTACTGTGCGTACATTCGAACAAAGACTGGCAGCACTGGAAGGCGGTGAACGTTGTGTCGCTACGTCATCAGGTATGAGCGCAATCCTGGCTACTTGCCTGGGTTTGCTGAAGGCGGGTGACCATATTGTGTCATCGCGTGCTATTTTTGGCACCACGGTGGTTCTGTTTAACAATACACTGGCACGTTTTGGTGTTGATACCACATTTGTACCCCTCACAGATTTGGCAGCATGGGAGGAGGCGATCAAGCCAGAAACGAAATTACTGTTTCTGGAAACACCTTCAAACCCGGTGACAGAAATTGCAGATATTCAGGCACTGGCAAAATTAGCCCATGCAAATAATTGTTTACTCGTAGTGGATAACTGTTTCTGTACGCCTGCTTTGCAGCAACCGCTGGCGCTTGGTGCGGATATTGTTATTCATTCGGCAACTAAATACCTTGATGGCCAGGGTCGTTGTATCGGTGGTGCCATTGTGGGTAATGAGGAACTTGTGGGAGGTGAAATTTACGGGGTTGTTAGAACCGGTGGCCCTAGCATGAGTCCATTTAATGCCTGGGTTTTTCTCAAAGGGCTGGAAACGTTGAGCCTTAGGATGGAAGCGCATAGCAGTCGCGCACAAATTCTGGCTGAGTGGCTGCAGGACCA
>JAUVNZ010000283.1 GCA_030599435.1 Gammaproteobacteria bacterium
AGGATCCATTCCTGAAACCCGGCAACCCTGGGCAACAGGTCCTTTTGGCAGTAGTGTGTAAAGATACTTAAGACCACCTTTTGAATGGAAGCGTTCTTCCAGTGCATCCAGTAGTTGGCGTGGCTTGAAGAATTCCGTCTTGTCGAAGTACTCCTGGATGCCACGTATAACTTCCCAGTGATCCTCAGTGAGTTCTATTCCCTCACCAGCGGCCACCTGTTTTGCCGTATCCATCGCCCAATTGTCTGGTGCATATGGGAATTCATTATTATCACTCATTCTGACCTCCTTCTTATACATTCAATATAGATATTTCATCGTAATAATTAGATTCACCAAGTGATAAAAGGTTCCATCAAAAATCCGTAATGATCTGGGGCTGGCCACGTTTAACAGATTAAAAATGTCCACACATGAACGCAAGCAGACTATTTTCCTGCCTTCGTAATTGACTATCTTTATGAGATTTTAGGTGTCCAGAGATTTTTCCATTCTCGTCTGCTTAGTCTTGTTAGAAGGCGATTAGCTTTGGGTGTCGAAATGTCTAAAAAAAAGGTCTGCTACGGGTCGATAGCACGCATTTCCCATTAAGCAGAAATCGTCTGCAATGGAGTATTCCAGGGTAGTAATTTATTTTTCCTTGAACCCGCACTCGTAAGCAGTCCTTTTATTCAGCCCGATTAAGGTCGGTTGAACTCGCCACCCAAAGCTGTCATTCAGTAATATTCTACAGTATACAAAAAAGCTCACCAGCGAGATTGCGGGATGGGTGTTGGATTTAAGTGATAGAGATTGGAAATAAGCCGCTGTACTAACGAAGTTGGTATTTGTGGTATGGCTTTCAGGAACCTGATGGTAAGTGCTGTAAACGTGATTTGGGACATTTATCTATGTATTTGCAGATAGATGATGTCGATGTGTAGCTGAATGCATTAGGATGAGCATGTAGTACATTCGATACTGATAAGCGGATTTGTCTTATAAAACAAACAAACTTTAGCCCAAGTGGATTCATTGACAATGATTTCACATCATATGGCTGACTGAGATACAGTTTACATACATAGAATTCAAGAAGTTATAAATATTTATGAAAAAAAATAACAAGGGAAAATACTTGGTACTCATAAGCATTCATGGGCTGATTCGAAGCACTGATCTCGAGCTTGGCCGTGATGCAGACACTGGCGGCCAGACCAAATACGTGATTGATCTTGCTAAGGCTCTTGCAGAATGTGATGAAATCCAACAGGTTGATCTCATCACCCGTCGTATTGTCGACTCAAACGTCAGCAATGATTATGGCAATCCTATTGAGGCACTTGTTGACAAGGTCAGAATTGTTCGCATAGATGCAGGCCCTGAAGAATATATCCCAAAGGAACAACTGTGGGATCATCTCGATAGCTTCATGGATAACCTGACCAATTGGTTTAACGAACAACCACGTATGCCGGATCTAGTGCACAGCCATTATGCCGATGCTGGTTATGTTGGGGTGCGTCTTGCGAATCTACTCGGTGTTCCTTTAATTCATACTGGCCATTCTCTTGGACGAGATAAACGTAAACGCCTATTGGCTAGAGGGGTGTCACGTGAGGAAATTGAACTCACATATAACATGGAAAGACGCATTGATGCAGAAGAGGAAATACTGGCAAATGCTGATTTGGTGATTACAAGCACCCATAATGAAATTGAAGCGCAGTATGGCCTGTACAATTATTATGACCCAGAGCGTATGTGGGTCATCCCGCCTGGTACCGATTTGACATTGTTTAGGCCACCAAAAGGAAATGAAAAGATAAATTTTGCTTCGCAGTTGAAACGGTTTTTAAATAATCCCAATAAGCCATTAATACTAGCTCTATCACGGCCTGATGAGCGCAAAAACATTCTTACTCTGATAGAAACATATGGGGATTCAAAAGCATTACAGAAAGTGGCCAATTTATTGATTGTCGCGGGATGTCGTGACGATATCAGAGATATGGAGAGCGGTGCCCAGTCGGTCTTAACCAACATTCTGTTACTGATTGATAACTACAACTTGTATGGAAGAGTTGCAGTGCCTAAAACCCATCAATCTGATGAAGTGCCAGCAATATATCGTCTTGCTGCAACTTCCCGTGGTGTCTTTATAAATCCCGCTTTGACCGAACCATTTGGTCTGACGCTTTTAGAAGCAGCGGCCAGTGGCCTGCCTGTTGTTGCCACAGAGAACGGTGGTCCAGTGGATATTATTGCGAATTGTAAAAATGGTGAGTTAGTTAACCCTTTGGATAAGTCTGCGATAACCGATGCGCTGTTGAAATTGTTACAAAATAAGAAAATTTGGTCTCAGAAAGCTAAGAATGGCATTAAAGGCGTCAGAAAACATTATTCATGGAAAGCGCATGTGAAGACCTATTTAAAAAAAGTTAATGAATTACCTGACAAATTCAATCCGATACCAAGTAGACGACCCACTCGCACAATTCGTTACCGTGACCGCGCTATATTCAGCGACTTGGATCAAAACCTCATAGGCAATCCAAAGGCTTTAAAACGCTTTGCCAATACCATAAAAGAGAATCGGAAATGCGTCACTTTTGGAATAGTCACTGGCCGTCGTATCGATTCAGCATTGGCAATAATGAAAAAACACCGTATACCACCACCCGATATATTGATCAGTAGTCTGGGGACTCGTATACATTACGGTCAAAATCTGACAGAGGATAACTATTGGGCGGATCATGTTGATCATGACTGGAGCGACCAGCGAATACGACGCATACTTGGTGCTTTACCCGGCCTGAAATCTCAACCGAAAATTGAACAGACGCCGTTTAAAGCTTCATATTATTATGACCCGGAATTAGCACCAACAATTGAAGAGATAATCAGTTTACTAAGACAGAAGGAAATCACATCCAATGCCATGCTATCCTTTGGCCAGTTCCTTGATGTTATCC
>JAUVNZ010000305.1 GCA_030599435.1 Gammaproteobacteria bacterium
GTGAAACGTCACTTCAAACCCGTAAGAAAAACATTTTCTTGGGCGCACTGTTCGCTCTGGTATTAGCTGCCGTTATTACCGCCGGACACTTTCAATACCCGGAAACTTACAATGATATGGTGTTTTGGTCCGTTATTATCGCGATGGTCGTTGGCAATCTTGTCAATTACTACCGTTATCGCCGTTACCTGCGTCTAGTCGAAGATCATCGGATTGAAATTGGCGACGATGAAGTTTCATTTATTACTGGAACCGATAAATCCGTGCTGGACACTAAGGAAATTGTTGCACTGACTTTTTATCGCAGGAAAGGACAGGTTGAGCACATTCAACTGAAATTGAGGAATGGTCGGGGTATACGCCTGGAGGGCTATGCCGATTTGGAGCAGTTGGGTGGTGCTATCGCAGACCGGATACCCAAAGAACTGGTGGTTGGCAGGAAGCCCTGAATATTGCTCGTTGGTCGTCGTTTTTTTGCAGGTGCTAAATGTCGCATATTGGCCCAGGCTGTGTGAAAACTCGGTTGGAGATATAATACTGCTTTCCAGCTGACGAGCCATCCAATGAGTGGATTCATTAAGGGCGAAGCCCGTTCCCAGGCCACGTTATTTCCCGAAGCACTCGATGATTATATCGCCGAAGATAATTCGGTCAGAGTGGTTGATGTTTTTGTCGATGGGCTGGATTTAACCACGATGGGATTCAAAACCCTGCCAGCAGAGACAGGCCGTCCCTCCTACCACCCCTCTACGATGCTGAAGCTGTTTATTTACGGTTATTTGAACCGTGTGCAGTCATCCCGACGGCTTGAGCGTGAGGCGGGTCGCAATGTTGAGCTGATGTGGCTGCTGGGTCGCCTGGCACCTGACTTCAAGACGATTGCTGACTTTCGCAAAGACAATACCCAGTCTATCCAGTCCGTATGTCGAGAGTTTGTACTGCTCTGCCGCAAGCTGGATTTATTCAGTGATGCCTTGATTGCTATCGATGGCAGTAAATTCAAAGCTGTTAATAATCGCGACCTGAACTTCACCCCGGCAAAGTTAAAATATCGGCTCAAGCTTATTGATGAGAGTATCTCAAAGTACCTGCTTCAGATAGAGAGTGCTGATCGCCAGGAAGCATCTGTTGCCAAACTCAGAACAGATCGGCTTGAGAACAAAATTGCCAGTCTTAGAAAAGAAGTGACTCGGCTTAATGCCCTGGGAAAGGAACTTCAAAATGCTCCGGACAAACAACTGTCGCTGACTGATCCGGATGCACGGTCAATGAAGACCCGTGGTACGGGTATTGTTGGCTACAACGTACAAACAGCCGTCGACAGTAAGCACCACATCATTGTTGCCCATGAGGTCACGAAGTCGGGCAGCGACAGGGCACAGCTGGCATCCATGGCTAAACAAGCCAAGGACGCGCTGGCTACAGATAAACTGACCGTTGTCGCTGATCGTGGTTACTATAATAGCAATGAAATACGTGCTTGTGAGAAAGCGGCTATTCGAATCTACCTGCCTAAAAATCAAACCTCTGGCAATCAGGCAAAAGGCTACTTTGGGAAACGTGATTTTATTTACCAGCCAGACAATGATGAATACCTCTGTCCTGCAGGTGAGCGTGCCATTTACCGATTCAGCAGAGTGGAAACAGGCAAGACAATCAGGCGTTACTGGTCATCCAGTTGCATCCACTGCCAGATGAAGTCTCGGTGTACATCGGGGAAATATCGTCGTATCAGCCGCTGGGAGCACGAGGCTGTTCTGGATAAAGTTGAGGCTCGACTGGATCGCAAACCTGACATGATGAAAGTACGCCGATCAACAGTGGAACACCCTTTTGGAACGATCAAATACTGGATGGGTTCGACACACTTCCAGATGAAAACATTAAAGCATGTCAGTACTGAGATGAGCCTGCATGTGCTCGCCTATAATTTGAAACGTGCGATGAGAATCTTCGGGATCAAACCGTTAATCCAGGCGATACAGGCATAACGCCTGTATTTGCCTTGTAAATACCGCGTCCGCAACCGCTGTTAAGCCTTGTTACGAGGAGAATAGGCAAAAACATCTCACCGCATCAGAACAACATGTGCAGAGAACAACTGGCTAGACGTCCATGAGAATGCTTCTGAGTACGTCAACTGGGTACATTGACCGGTAATTCTGAGTTTTCACACAGCCTCGGCCGATCCGAGACCATTACAACACCTGTATCAATTAGTGTGAGTAGGTAGTTTCCACAATAGGAGACTTCACAAATGCTTGTGCCAATTGTTAGCACATCGTTACATGCTGATGTGTTGAATGGTAAATATTCACATTTCATTTTTATGGTTTTCTACTACCTTTAGGATCGTGGCCAGTAATCGGGAGAATAGCCTGGCTTAGTTAACACCTCTACGAGTCTATCTAGATACCGTAATATGCGGGAGGAGATACACCATGGGACAAGCATTACATAGCATAGAGAGCGAACCTGATCATACTATCGAGATTGTTGTGCATATAACCGAAACGTTGGGAGAACAGAGGCGAGATGATTTAGTTACCGCGCTGGAAGGTAATGGCGGCATCACCACAGCGGAGTTCTGTCCGTTGCGCTACCATCTCATGCTGGTCAGATACGACAGAGATTCGTATTCCTCACAAGATGTGCTGGAGCGTGTTACATCACAAAATGTAAGTGCCAGGCTAATTGGCCCGGTATAATTAACGATACAGTTACCACTTCTCACACGGCGGCCTTCGGGTCGCCTTTTTTCTTTTCGGGAACGGCA
>JAUVNZ010000044.1 GCA_030599435.1 Gammaproteobacteria bacterium
AATTCATCTTCGTGTATTTCGCCTTTAGGGTAGACGCCGGGATTGGCGGTGATGCCATCTGTTTTGCTATTGAATTTAAATTTATTGCGATAAAGGTAGTACTTGTCTGCGATGATCCATTCGGCACGTACGGTATTGGCATCTATAACTTTTGTACTGAGTGCAAAAGCCTGGTCAGGCATGAGGGGCTCTTCATCATCAAATCCGCCGACACCACCGACACTTGCAATCGCGGAGTTAGCAATTACAACAGCAAACAGAATAACCAGGAGGTGGGTCAGACGATGGTTTAGTTTCATGCACTTCAGGTTCATACTTTTCACGGTAATAAATGGTCTCGTTAGGCCTTAATCAGTTTAAATTTTTGGTGGCGTTTTTGCTGATACAGTCGCTGATCCAGTTCAGGTAGCCTGCATTTCCGTTCTCTATATTGATGGCAATGATCTCTGGAAGTTCATAGGGGTGCAGCCCAATAATTGCCTTTTCCAGTGTGTCATAGACATCTTTTGTCGTTTTGATAACAAGTAACTGCTCATGAGCAGATTCTCGTTTTCCCTGCCAGGAATAAATCGATTTGATGCCGGGCAGTATATTCACACAGGCTGCCAGACTTTGATCGACCAATTGCTCTGCAATCGTCTGTGCCGAATCCTGATCTGGGCAGGTGCACAATACAAGCTGGCATTGATTCGCTATCGGCATTTGCCACTCCTTAAAACTGACGCTTGAATTAAGGCTATCGTTCCCGGGTGGCATATCTTTACATGCTGCCTCTATATAGTCGACATCTTATATAGATAGTTAAGCATTTGATTTCCAAGCCTGATTTCAGCTTTATTTCAACGATTAGATGCCTGGAGATGGGCTTTGTTGCACGTTTAGTTAAGCATTTTCAGAAAACCGGACAGGGTGGATTCCGGCCCAGCTTCTCATCAAATAGTGGTAAATTAGGTGGGCTGCCTGATATTACAGGCGAAAAATTTGAAAGTCGGCCTGGTTGTCACCATATCAATCACTATCTAACAATAAAATAGCCAACAATAAAGTAGACCTATGCACCCATTTCAGCTTCTCTTTTTACTCTTTCTGATCGTCCCGCTGGTGGAGATTTATCTGCTCATCCAGGTAGGAGGGATCATTGGACCATGGCCGACGATTTTTTTGGTGGTGTTCACTGCCGTGCTAGGTGCCTGGTTATTAAGAATTCAGGGTTTTACCACATTGATGCGGGTTCGCTCGACTATGGCCCAGGGCGGTATACCGGCTATGGAAATGGTGGAAGGTGCGGTGTTGCTGGTTTCTGGTGCCTTATTGCTGACCCCCGGGTTTTTCACCGATACCATTGGCTTCCTGTGTTTAATACCCGCGCTTCGACGTGCGGTTATCCGCTGGGCTTTTGGTCGATTCCTGATGCCGCCAGGATTTGGTGGGCAAGGTCCAGGCAGCGGTGACCATTCAAGTGGACACCAGGGCCCTACGACACTCGAAGGTGAGTATCGGCGGGAAGATGATTGATTCATTGCAGTAATTTTCCGTGTAGTGCGCTTTGACCTCTATTTACGCCCACATGTTATGCCAACAGCAAAGTGGGAATGGTGTGGAGTGCTATAATTTAGGTGTGGTATCACTCAAAGGTATCACTCTAAATAGAGAGGAGATATTGCGATGACTACTAAAATGGTCGATGTCACCTTGCATCTTGATGAAGACATCTCTAATGCAGACCGGGAAGAATTTCGTGATTCCCTGTTAGGCTTGGATGGTGTTATGGCTGCCGCTTCCCCTGATAAGAAGCCGCATTTAGTCACCATTGAATATAATCCGGATGCAATTAATTCCAGTGAATTTCTTAAAGCCGCGCAAGGTCGTGGTTTGCATGCTGAGCTCATTGGGATGTAATGGTGGTACAAATTTATACCTGCTCTAATGCATCTGGTTAGTGGCAGATGCATTGGAGACGGGTTGTTTCGTCCTCTTGAAAGATCCCCGTTATTGAGACTCTTTATTTTGACTTTCTTATTTCGTCTCTTTATTTAATCTCTTTACTTAGAGAAGAGCTTGGTAAACTGCTCGAAGCCTTTTGATTTTAATTCCTCTTTGGGTATGAATTTCAAAGAAGCAGAGTTTATGCAGTAACGCAGATTAGTGGGCGCAGGACCATCATTGAAAACATGACCTAAATGAGAATCTGCAAATTTACTGCGTACTTCAGTGCGTCTCATGAACAGTCCTCGGTCTACTTTCTCTATCAGCGCCGCTTCAGTGATGGGTCTTGTAAAGCTTGGCCAACCTGTGCCTGACACGAATTTATCAGTTGAGCTAAACAACGGTTCGTTAGACACAATGTCGACATATATTCCTTCAGCCTTGTTATCCCAGAATTCATTTTTATAGGGATGCTCGGTGCCTTCATGCTGCGTCACATCATACTGTATGGGTGAGAGCTGTTTTTTGAGTTGTTCGTTGCTGGGTTTTGTGAATGTTTGTTTATTAAACGTATCCATGTTCGGAACCATGTTGGTTTTTACCATTGTTGATTTGTCGGGTGTCGCACTAATTGCTGTGCCCATATTAAGCATGACGACAAACGCAACGCCTGTTAGTGCCAGGGCAGATGCACTGAAAAGAGATTTGGAGGATGTTTTCATGATCAAGAATTCCCATACATATTTGTGAATAAAAGAGTAACTATATGGTGTCACACTGGCTTGATGTTTGAGCCGACTGTAGAAGACTAGACCATCCTGGTCGTAGAACCATAGCGTTTTAGTCTCCTTTTCCGCAATCAAGTTCCGTTTATTTTGTGGCTTGCCGCTCAGGCATGGAGCAGGGGGCTGAACGCGGAGTATAAAGGCTAGTAGTAATCATTGAATTGGATCTATTTTTGGCTCCAAAGGTGTTATTTCCATGATATTTCCTCCTCCAAGCCTTGATTTTCCACCATCCGTCCCTATTATTAGCGCTCACCTGACACGAGTGCTAATCGTGTTTCTGTAAATTAGAAATACTTACGGCGTAATAAGCGCCCCGAATTCAAAAAACCAAATATATTCAAGGAGATAGTAAATGAACATTCGTCCTTTGCATGATCGCGTTGTCATCCGCCGTATGGAGGAAGAACGCACGAGTGCTGGCGGTATCGTGATTCCTGATTCTGCCACTGAAAAACCGGCTCAGGGTGAAGTGGTTGCTGTTGGCAAGGGCAAGATCCTTGAGAGCGGCGATGTACGTCCGCTGGATGTAAAGATTGGAGACAAAGTGTTGTTCGGTAAGTACGGCGGCACAGAAGTAACGGTAGAGGGTGAAGATTTGCTGGTGATGCGCGAAGACGACATCACAGCGGTTGTTGAAGCCTGATTACCCTGACTGATTTTATAAATAAAAAATTTATTAACAAAAGTCTTTTAAATAATACGAATTGACTAAAAGAGGATTGCAGATATGTCCGCAAAAGAAGTGAAATTTAGTGACGACGCCCGCCATCGCATGGTTGCCGGCGTTAACATTCTGGCCAACGCCGTTAAAGTAACATTAGGACCAAAAGGCCGTAACGTAGTTTTAGATAAGGCCTTTGGCGCACCGACCATCACTAAAGATGGCGTTTCCGTTGCCAAAGAAATCGAGCTGGAAGACAAGTTTGAAAACATGGGTGCACAAATGGTGAAGGAAGTGTCTTCACAGACTTCTGATGCTGCAGGTGACGGTACCACCACTGCTACTGTGCTGGCTCAGTCTATTCTTGCAGAGGGTATGAAAGCAGTAGCCGCTGGCATGAACCCAATGGATCTGAAGCGTGGTATCGACAAAGCGGTCATTGCTACGGTTGAATCTCTGAAAGGTATGTCTCAGCCTTGTGCGGATGACAATGCTATCGCTCAGGTGGGTACGATTTCTGCCAACTCAGATGAATCCATTGGCGGTATCATTGCCGAAGCCATGGGTAAGGTAGGTAAAGAAGGTGTTATTACCGTGGAAGAAGGTACTGGTTTGGAAAACGAATTGGACATAGTGGAAGGCATGCAGTTCGATCGTGGTTACCTCTCTCCTTACTTCATCAATAATCAGGAAAGCATGAGCGTGGAAATGGAAGCGCCAATGGTTCTGATATTCGACAAGAAAATTTCTAACATTCGCGACCTGCTGCCTATTCTTGAAGGCGTAGCTAAAGCCGGCAAACCCCTGATGATTATCGCCGAAGATGTTGAAGGTGAAGCTCTAGCAACATTGGTGGTCAATAACATGCGTGGCATTGTTAAGGTTGCTGCAGTCAAGGCGCCGGGCTTTGGTGATCGCCGCAAGGCGATGTTGGAAGATCTGGCTATTCTTACCGGTGGTATGGTGATCTCCGAGGAAGTCAATTTGTCACTGGAGAAAGCGACTATTGAAGAACTGGGTACGGCCAAGAAAATCAGCATTACCAAAGAAAACACCACCATTATCGATGGTGGAGGTAATGCGAAAGATATAGAAGCTCGCGTGGGCATGATTCGTGCACAAATCGAAGAAGCCTCTTCCGATTATGATAAAGAAAAATTGCAGGAGCGTGTTGCCAAACTGGCTGGCGGTGTGGCCGTCATTAAAGTGGGTGCTGCAACTGAAGTGGAAATGAAAGAGAAAAAGGCCCGTGTTGAAGATGCATTACATGCAACTCGTGCAGCAGTAGAAGAAGGTGTAGTACCAGGTGGTGGTGTAGCTCTGATTCGTGCTTTGCAAGGCATGGGTGACGTTAAGGGTGATAATCATGATCAGGATGTGGGTATTAGTTTAGCCAAACGCGCCATGGAAGAGCCGCTGCGCATGATTGTATCCAATGCCGGTGATGAAGAGTCTGTGGTACTCAACAAGGTTGCCGAAGGTAAGGGTAACTTTGGTTACAATGCCGCAACCGGTGAATATGGCGACATGGTGAAGATGGGGATACTTGATCCTACCAAAGTGACACGTGCTGCATTGCAGAACGCTGCCTCTGTGGCCGGTCTGATGATCACCACTGAAGCAATGGTGGCTGATAAACCTGCTGAAGATGCCGGCGCCGGTGCAATGCCTGATATGGGTGGAATGGGCGGCATGGGTGGCATGGGCGGTATGATGTAAGTCAACGCTACTCTATGTAGTACTGTAAAAATAATAAGAAGCCTCGCTAGTTAGCTAGCGGGGCTTTTTTTATGTCTGTCTGAAACAGAAATGGCATATATGGATGATTGCCCAATAAATTAAACACTCTTCATATAGACGGTAGACGGCCAGATTTAAGCTGCTTAGCTATACTCTAAATGAGGAGGGATTTTCATTCGGGGTTCCTGCCATTTTACTCAAAGGAGGTGAGCCATGAGCAATTATCAACATATATTGTGTGCTGTTGATTTGGGCGATGAGAACCTGGTTGTGGCTTCACGGGCGATGGAAGTGGCAATGCAGAACAGCGCGAAACTTAGCTTGTTACATATTGTTGAATATATCCCCATCGATCTTGCCAATGACCTGGTGCTTCCTCAACAGCAGGATATTGAAGATCAGCTCGTCAAACGGTCCAGGAAGGCTGTCACAAAGTTAGCATCTCGGTTGGAGTTTGAGCCGGTATCTGAAAATGTTGTTTCCGGTTCCACCAAGGCGGAAATAATCGAATTCTCAAAAGCTAACAATGTGGATCTAATTGTTATAGGCCAACATGGCAGGCACGGTTTTTCTCGCTTGCTGGGCTCAACCGCTAATGCAGTTTTGCATAACGCGCCCTGCGATGTCCTTGCAGTTCGTATAGGTTCTTAGGTTCCCAGGTTCTTAAAAAAGCTGTTTTTTCGAACCAATATTTGGAGCGCAATTATTGAATTTTAGTTGTTTCAATACCTGGTATGGACAGTGAGTTGTTGACACTTTAGTCCGCGAGTATTTCTGCTCAAATTTCGTTGACACGTCTGACGTGATTAATTTAGTATCCACTGCCATAGATAAATCTAATAACAACTATTATTTAAATCTATAATGATATTCTGATATACAAAAAAGTATCAAGGGTATTCGGAGTGTGTTTTGTTATGAGCCTGGTTGGCGTGTTAGCTTGCCAATCGATGCTGAGGGGAGCTTGGGAATAACAAAACAGACATAAGCTGCCAGGAGGTTGAAGAGAAGAGAATTCAACCACTTCAACTCGCTGGCCTTAGCAGAAGTCTTAACGGCTTCAAATTATGCAGTGCAGCAATGTTGAATCAAAACCTCGCCGGGGTTAAGGTCGGTGAGCCTGGATTGTTTTGGTTATTTGCCTCTAGTTGCATTGATGACAGTTTGTTTTAAAAAAATAACAAACATATCGAGGATAGAAATGGCAGTGATAAACCGTTCGGACAGTTCAGTTAAGCGATGCAGCAGATTGTCTGAATATGTATGGGTTTTGGGTTTGATGGCATTTCTGCTTACCCCTGTAGCTCTGGCCGCAAAATACGATGTGAATGCACCCACTGGCACCCACGAGGGTGAGGATGTTGTCCAGCCCATTGAGTTTCCACATAACACACATGTAAAAGACAATGGTATAAATTGCATGTTCTGCCATACCTATGCGCGTCGCAGTAAAGTGGCCGGCATTCCTCCAACCAGCAAATGCATGGGTTGCCACAAGCTTATTGCCACTGATAAGCCTCGCATTAAAAAATTAACAGAGTACTGGACAAACAAAACCCCTCCACCCTGGAAAAAAGTGCATGACTTGCCAGATTTTGTACATTTCACGCACGAGATACATTTGAAGAAGCTGGTTTTTGATCGCGATTTCCCTGTGGAGAATGTGAAAGAAGTGTGCGCCTTTTGCCATGGTGATGTGGAGAACATGACGGTGGCGAAAAAAGTGAAACCATTGAATATGGGCTTTTGTGTTGGTTGCCATATAGCAAACAAGGAGCTTGGTGCGCCGGGCGATTGCTGGAAGTGTCATAAATAAGAAGTGTCATAAGTAACTCGCGGATGAGCAGAAATAAAGAACGGATTTTAAAGAGCGATTGAACTATGAGTGGAAAGATGAACCGTAGAAATTTTCTAAAAACGATGGGTTGGGGTGGTGCTGGCGCAGCCTTAACTGGCTGTGATCTACCCACCACGGTAACACTGGAAGAAGGTAAGGAAGAAGTTGTTTCCTACCTGATGCCAGAAGAGTACGTGATACCTGGCGTGGGTGTCTGGTACGCATCGACTTGTACCCAATGTTCGGCGGGTTGTGCTATCCATGGCCGTGTTCGTGAGGGACGCGTATTAAAGTTGGAAGGTAATCCCGATGCTTCATTGAATAGCGGCAAGCTTTGCATGATGGGACAGGCTGGTGTGCAAGGGCATTACAGTCCGGATCGTGTTACCAAACCAATGCTTCGCAGTGGCGATAGTTTGTCTGAAACAAGCTGGGACAACGCGATGGCATTGTTGCAGGAAAAACTGGGTACTGTGAGCGGTGATCGTTTTGCCTGGTTTACTAGCACAATAGGTGGCCATCAATCAGCGCTGGTTTCCAATCATCTGGAAGCGATGGATTCCAAGCAACATTATGTGCATGAAGTCGTAAACAACTCTGTTTCGCAAGCGGTTAATCGCGACATGTTTGGTGAAGCAAATCCCCGTGTGCGTATTGATAAAGCGGCAATGGTTCTGTCATTTGGTGCAGACTTTATGGGCGCGGGCTTGTCTCCTGTTCATTATGCAGGCCAGTACGCCAAGTTTCGCACCAATAAACAACGCGGCCTGTTAGTACAGGTTGAATCCAAGATGTCGCTAACCGGTGGTAGCGCGGATCTTTGGTTGCCGATTAAGCCGGGCACAGAAGGTGTTCTGGCGCTGGGCATGGCGAATTTGCTGTTGAATAAAATCAAGGTCAGTGATGCCGGTATTCCGGATGATGTGCGTAAGTTGGTCGATGATTACGATATTACCAAAGTAGCAAAGATCACTGATGTTGCGGGTCATCGCATTCAACGTGTTACTCAGCTATTAACAGAGCGTTCACCGAGCCTGGTGTTGGCTGGACCATCTGTTGAAGGGCATGCCCATGGTTATGCGTCAGTCGCTGCCGTAATGATGCTTAATCACATCCTTGGCAACGTTGGCAAAACAATCGAATCATCAGGCCAGTTTCCTTTCCCTCAATTAATGGCAAAGCAGGGTGGTACAGCCGACCTGTTGGCATTTTCGGAAGCGGCTAAAGCTGAAAAATTAGATGCGGTAATTTTCTACGGTAGTAATCCGGTTTATAGCGCACCGCAGTCATTGGGGCTTGCTGAGGCTATGAGTAAAATTGGCTTTAAGGTGGCGGTTTCACAGTTTATGGATGAAACAACCAAAGCTGCTGACCTTGTATTACCAGTGGCTTCCTACCTCGAAGATTGGGGTACGCAAGTTCCGATGCATCAGTCAGAAAATAATGCTATCCATGTGCAGCAACCATTGATGGAAAAATTGTATGCAGATCCCAAAGGTCTGGGTGATATTTTGTTAAGCCTGCTCAAGCAACGTAACAATGATGAGTATGGAAAATTCGAAGATTATTATGCCTATTTGCGTAATGCATTTGCGGCAATGCCTGCAGCTGTCAAGAATAATGCGGCCAGTAATAATGAGTTCTGGAACAATGCTCTGCAGAAAGGTGTAATAGATGTTGCTTCCACAAATAACAATCTGAAATCTACAGTAGTTTCGTTTGCGGATCCTGTTAGCGCAAGTGCTAATGAGGGCGCCTTAATGCTGGTGCCATCTCCACGTCTTGGTTTGTATGATGGTCGTCACGCTAATCTTCCCTGGTTGCAGGAAGCTCCGGATCAGATCAGCAAAGTAGTTTGGGACTCATGGGCTGAAATGCACCCAGACACAGCTGCAAAAAATAATATAGAAAATGGTGACATGATTGGTGTGGCCTCGCAACAGGGGAACATTGAATTAAGAGTTGTCCTGACAAAAAGTATACATCGGGATGCCATTGCAGTGCCATTGGGTCAGGGGCACGAAGCTTACGGTCGTTATGCAAAAGACCTGGGTGAAAATCCACTGAAAATTCTTGATGCCACCACAGATGCCAAAACGGGTGAGCTGGCAATGTATAGCACACAGGTAAGTGTGAAACGTATTGGTCCATCGGATCCACTGGGTATTGTGCGTATAGGTGCGGGCTCCGGTGACAGCCAGGCAGGACGCAAGTTGGTCGGAACTGTACCGGTTGAGCAAGTTCGTCGTACGGAGGGAACATAATTATGTCCTTGGAT
>JAUVNZ010000196.1 GCA_030599435.1 Gammaproteobacteria bacterium
GAATGGAAACGAAAAACCCGACATCAACCGTGGTACCCCGGTGAGACCCTCATCACCGGCATCGGCCAAGGATTTTCTCTCACTACACCGCTGCAACTTGCTTCAGCGACTGCAGCCCTGTCGCGGTATGGCCAGCAACTAAGGCCTCGCATGGTTGCCGCGACGGAAGACCCGGATAGCAACGAGCGTGTGTGGCTGCCAGCCGCACCCAATGTGGCAGTACCTGTTGTTAATCAAGACAACTGGGAATATATAATTCGTGCAATGACAAAAGTTGTGCACAGTCCGCGCGGTACCGCCCGTAGCATTAGCCGGGGTGTAAAATATAAAATAGCCGGTAAAACAGGTACTGCCCAGGTATTCGGCATCAAACAGGATGAAGAATATGTGGCTGAAGACATTGAAAAACACTTACGAGATCACGCCTTGTTTATTGCCTTCGCACCCGTAGAAAATCCGCGTATTGCGATCGCGGTTGTAGTAGAAAACGGAGGTAGCGGAGGCGCAGTTGCTGCTCCCATCGCGCGTAAGGTTATGGATCATTATCTTGCTAGCTTAGAAAAAACTTCTGCCGAAAGCAGAGGGAGCAACTAGTGGGCCTGTTGAATTCACATGTAGATGGACGCGTTGAAGGCCTGGGTGGACGGCAGCGTAACCTGGCGCAAAGCCTGCATTTAGATATTCCTCTGCTGGTTTGCTTGTTAGCACTGGCCGGCACCAGCCTGTTTGTGCTTTACAGTGCCAGTGGCCAAAACGTCGATATTATCGAACGTCAGGCAACACGTCTGTTAATTGGTTTTATTATCATGCTGGCCCTCGCCCAAGTTAATGCGGCAACATTGTTACGTTGGACACCGGTTATTTTCATTATTGGCGTCTTGTTGTTAATTTCGGTTTTAGTGTTTGGTGAAACCGGCAAGGGTGCGCAACGCTGGCTTGATATCGGTATCGCCCGATTTCAGCCATCCGAGATAATGAAATTGGCAGTGCCTATGATGGTAGCCTGGTACCTTAGTGAACAAGCCTTACCACCCAAGATGCGTCGTTTGCTTGTTGCAACCTTGATGATTCTTGTTCCTACTTTACTCATCATCAAACAGCCTGATCTGGGTACCGCTATCCTGGTAGCGAGCGCCGGTATTTTTGTGCTGTTATTCGCTGGCATCCAATGGCAACTCATTGCGGGTTTTGGTGCACTGGCCGCTGCCTCTGCACCTGTGTTATGGCACACCATGCATGAATACCAGCGACAACGCGTATTAACATTTTTAAACCCGGAACAGGACCCGCTCGGCTCTGGCTATCACATTATCCAGTCAAAAATTGCCATTGGCTCGGGGGGGCTTTATGGCAAAGGCTGGCTTAATGGCACCCAGTCACAACTAAACTTCCTGCCCGAACGTTCTACCGATTTTATTTTCGCTGCTTATGCTGAGGAATTTGGCCTGTTGGGTATCGTGTTGTTACTAATTGCCTATTTACTAGTAATCGTTCGCGGCCTGCTCATCGCAGCCCAGGCTCAGGACACCTATTCCCGTCTTTTGGCTGGCAGCCTGATTATGACATTCTTCATTTACGTATTTGTTAATATTGGAATGGTGACAGGCCTGCTGCCTGTCGTCGGCTTGCCACTGCCTTTAGTTAGCTACGGTGGCACATCCATGGTGACCCTGATGGCAGGTTTCGGTATCCTGATGTCCATACATACTCATCGCAAACTACTACCTAGATAACTTTTTATTATAAAAACAGAGAACACTATTAATTGTTATGAATTTTACTTACCGCCTATTTTTTCGTTCTACTTATTTTTTATTACTCGCTGGTCTGCTGATTGTGCTTGTAATGCCAACCTATACCACTGCAGATGAAAGTTATTTTGAAAATCGAAAAGATGTTCTTGATTTCATAGACGAAGTCAGCAAAAAACATGGCTTCGAAAAAGATGCCCTTAAAACATTATTCACCGAGATTGAATTTAAGCAAGCAATCATTGACGCCATCACCCGACCGGCGGAAAGCAAACCCTGGTTTGAGTATCGACCAATTTTTGTCACCGATACACGAATTAGGGAAGGCGTAAAATTCTGGCATGAAAACCAGGAAACCCTGAAGCGCGCTGAAAAAAAATACGGCGTCCCCCCGGAGATTATTGTTGCCATTATTGGTGTGGAAACACGTTATGGAAGACACAAGGGTGGCTACCGTGTTTTAGACTCGTTAGCCACACTAGCATTTGGTTATCCTAAACGTGCCAAATTTTTCCGAAGCGAATTAGAACAATACCTGTTGCTTGCTCGAGAAGAAAAACTCGATCCACTATCCGTCAAAGGTTCATACGCGGGCGCCATGGGACAAGCGCAGTTTATCTCCAGCAGTTACCGAAACTTTGCTGTGGATTTTGATGACGATGGAAAACGTGACCTCTGGAATAACACTAATGATGCCATAGGTAGTGTCGCTAACTATTTCAAACGCCACAAATGGAAACCAGGCGGCAAAGTGACAACACCGGCAACAGTCGATAGTAATCACGTCAACGGTTTGGTCGAAAAAGGCTACAAACCTCACAGCACCGTGGCTGATTTACGCCAACTTGGAGTAGAACCAGCATCTGAATTGGATCCAGAAGCACTAGGCGCACTTATCGAATTAAAAAAACAAACCGGACAAGAATACTGGTTAGGTTTTAATAATTTTTATGTGATCACCCGCTATAATCACAGCCCACTTTACGCCATGGCCGTATACCAACTGGGTCAAGCCATAATTAAAAACAGAAAGATTAAAAATAGAAACTAGTCACATCATGAGAACAAACATTATCTCCAAGCTAACTATTGATTTCACCATTCTCTTTAGCATGAGAAAAGCCAGCATTTTTTTTGGCTGCCTGCTGCTTTCTGCCTGTGGATCTTTTGCCCATGACAGCGCACCCAATCGATATGTAGATCATACGCGTGTAAAAAATGCGGTTCCTGTTGTTGAATTTCCGAGTAAATATGGGAACCCACGTTCATACGAAGTTCAGGGCAAACGTTATCACGTATTAAAATCCGCCAATAATTTCACTGAGCGTGGCATTGCTTCCTGGTATGGCACCAAGTTTCACGGTCGGCGCACCTCCAGCGGTGAGCCTTATGATATGTACGCCATGACTGCAGCTCACAAAACTCTGCCCATTCCCGTTTTTGTTGAAGTAGCTAATCTCGATAATCATCGGAAAATTATTGTCCGTGTCAATGACAGAGGTCCATTCGCAGAAGGACGTATAATTGATCTCTCTTACGTGGCCGCAAAAAAACTGGGTATAGATGCCAAAGGCACAGGTAGGGTAGAAATTCGCACCATCGACCCACGAAGAAAAACAATCAACGTACAACCTTCGCCATCAAAAAACATTTCCATTGCCAGCTCATCTGGCCAGCTGTATCTGCAAGTTGGTGCATTTACCGATCACATGAATGCCACTCAGCTACTCAGTCGTCTGGTGGCCGCCACCAGCGAAAATATTCTCATAAATCGAAAATCAACCGGCGATCAGGATGTTTACCGAGTACGTATCGGACCTTTAAGCTCAGAATCTGAGGCCAACCTGTTAAGCAGCAGACTCAGCCCTTTGGGCATCAATTCACCACATATCGTTGTAGAGTAGAGTAAAACTCGCTATCCTCACACCGTTGCAATTAACATAACGACAAGCATATCGACGCTGGCCTTGATAACATTCACCAGCCAGTCAGCAACCAGAACATAAATAATAATTACGCACCATTACACGTAAATAAATAATATGAATACAGTTAGCCGCCGTTTTACCATTTCATTTCTTTTATTACTGCTAGCAAGCCTGGTAGTTCCCAGCCATGCAGCCATCGTAGTTCCCGCTTCACCCAAAATAAAAGCCAAAGGCTTTTTGCTCATGGATTTCAA
>JAUVNZ010000274.1 GCA_030599435.1 Gammaproteobacteria bacterium
GTTTCACCCCCATCGTCTATAAGTAGATTATAGAACACTGTTTGTAGAGAACGGGTTTACAGAACGTTGGGTCAGGAGGTACATGTGATGTCAGAGCCAATTCAAACGGTAGTACCAGCCAGATACTGGCATATGCTGGACGATGGCCGGTTGCAATGCGATCTTTGTCCACGGTTCTGCAAACTGCACGATGATCAGCAGGGCCTGTGTTTTGTGCGGGCTCGGCAGGGCGATGAGATTGTGTTGACCACCTATGGTCGATCCAGTGGTTTTTGTGTTGATCCCATTGAGAAAAAACCCCTTAATCATTTTTTACCGGGTAGCTCGGTACTGTCGTTTGGTACTGCCGGCTGTAACCTGGCCTGTAAGTTTTGCCAGAACTGGGACATGAGTAAATCGCGGGAGATGGATAGCCTTACCGATAAGGCCACGCCTGATATGCTGGCGCGTGCAGCCAAAGATCTGGGTTGTCGTAGTATCGCCTACACATATAACGACCCGGTTATATTTCTTGAATATGCAGTGGATGTGGCCAAAGCCTGCAAGAAGCTGGACATTAAAAATGTGGCCGTAACCGCTGGCTATATTTGCGAAGAACCGCGTAAAGAATTTTTCCAGGACATGGACGCTGCTAATGTTGACCTCAAAGCCTTTACTGAGGATTTTTATCACAAGGTCACCGGCAGCCATTTGCAGCCCGTGTTGGACACCCTGAAATATATCAAACATGAAACCGATGTCTGGTTAGAAACCACCACCTTGTTGATCCCGGGCTACAATGATTCTGAGGCTGAGATCGACGAAATGACGCAATGGGTAGTAAAAGAACTGGGCCCGGACGTACCCATGCACTTCACCGCTTTCCACCCCGACTGGAAGATGCAGAATGTGCCATCGACTCCACCTGAAACTCTCACCCGTGCTCGTGATATCGCCATAAAAAATGGTGTGCGTTATGCCTACACTGGAAATGTGCATGACAAAGCAGGCGATAGTACTTATTGCCATCAATGTGGTACTACACTGATTGGGCGTGACTGGTATGTGCTTTCCGACTGGAATTTAACCAACGATGGCCACTGTACAAAATGTGGTGCAAAGTGTGCAGGTGTATTTGATGGTCCGCCGGGGGAATGGGGAGCACGTCGCATGCCGGTGCGATTGAGTGAGTTTGCAGAGGAAAGTGCGATACATTCGTAACGCAAATGTAAAAGAAATGTAAAATAGTGTTAGATTTAAAAAACATATATATAAATTTAGTTAAAAACTCTGTATAAAAACCTGAGTTAAAAATTTAGCGCTAGAAGTCCCGTATATTAAATCCTAGTATTAAATCCTATGAATTTATTTGAATCAGCCCAGCAATGTTTACTGCTTAGCAATCCCGAGGAAAAAGTAAAAGCCTCCAGGAAAACGGCCAAACAATGGCGGGCGGGAAAAATTCCATTCATACACGAAGGGTACGCAGAGCCCATAGGTGAACCCGGACGTCCAGATAAACCCAGTCTCGTGGCTCCTCGTGAATTGCATCGAAGAAGTTTGCACACCCCTGAAGGCCATGCCGCACTCATTCATTCAATAGCACATATTGAGTTTAATGCCATTAATCTGGCGTGGGATGCTGTAACCCGTTTTCGTGATATGCCTGAACAATATTATAATGATTGGGTAAGAGTGGCGGATGAAGAAGCTTATCATTTCCAGTTGGTGAGGGATCATCTTAATACCCTCGGTTTTGATTACGGCGATTTTGATGCTCACAATGGGCTGTGGGAAATGGCAGTAAAAACAGCGCATGATCCTCTGGTGCGTATGGCACTGGTACCCCGTGTATTAGAGGCACGTGGTCTGGATGTAACTCCGGGTATAATGAAGAAGTTGCGCGACGCTGGCGACCATGCGGCAGTTGATGTGTTAGAGATTATTTTGCGTGATGAGATCGGCCATGTTGAGATTGGTTCTCGCTGGTTTCGTTATCTGTGCGAGCAGAGAAAGATGGAACCTGAATCGACGTTTAGGTGTCTGTTAGAGGAATATATGGAAGGCGGCAGTAAAGGTAAAAATAAAATAGGTAAAGGCCCGTTACACCGTAGCGCAAGATTGGCTGCAGGGTTTACTGAAGAAGAACTTAATTATCTGGAAGGAATTGGTTGATGAATAGATGTAACAGAAGAATAATTTATACCATTTTTTTATTAGGCTCATTATTTTGGTTGAGTGCTTGCGCAACCAACAACACTACAGGTGAGAAGGGTGTTGAAGGAAAGGGTTCGCAATCTTCTTCTGACGATAAAAAAAATATAGGAACCTTATTAATCTTTTCTGAACGAGAAGCTGGTTCGGAATCATTCACGACTCGCATATTCGTTAGCGCCAGGTATATGCGCATGTCTGATAGTTTGTCCCCCGCTGATTTTGTTTTGTTTAATCGAGCTGAACGTACAATTTATAACGTAACCCGAGATGAAAAATCCATATTGGTTATTCGTGATAAACCCCACAATGTAAAGCCACCAATAGACATTAAATATGAAGAAGAGTCACAACCTTCAAACGCCATACCTAAAATAAATGGCCGTCAGGCAACTCATTATCAGTATTTAGCTAATGGAAAGCGTTGTTATGACTCTGTGGTTCTCGGTGGGGATTTTATGCCAGAAGTGTTGGCAGCCTTACGTGAATTTAGGCAAGTACTGGCAAATGAACATGCCAACTCAATAAATAATGTGCCAAGAGAGATGATGGATGCCTGTGATATGGCGTTAAATGTTTTTTATGCAACAAAACATATGGATCACGGAATACCCATTAGTGAATGGTATACAAGGGGATATCAACGATTCCTGAAAGATTATCGCGAAAATATCACTGCGCCGATAAGTAGTTTCGAATTACCAAAAGATTTTAAACAGTTTTCGATATCAGATGCGCCGCCACTGGTTGGGCGGTAAATCTGACAATAAGTTTTGGTTAGCTTTGGTTTGTGTTGTAAGGGCTAATAGCA
>JAUVNZ010000097.1 GCA_030599435.1 Gammaproteobacteria bacterium
CGGGGACGACGAGGTTCTAAACTGCCACGAGGTTTCCAGAGAGTTGACGAAATTTGTGCTGATAACATGGATTCATCAGAAGAAGAATAACAATGGCCCGAAACTTTCTACAGCGGCTAACTCAGTTGTTATTGAAGTCGGGTAAAAAAGGAGATGTTCCCTCCAGGAGTTTTGAACTTAATCTGGATTTACCTGTTCTCCGTCCTCAAAGCAGGCTAAAGACATCAAAAAATAATTTAAAACCCCCGATGGTTTTCTGGAAGGATTTAAATTCTCATCCTATAGAGTTATTACGTAATATTGAACGCTACCTGAGACGCGTTAACGTTGCTAAAATTTCTGAAAGCTTGCGTTCAGACTGGGTTGAGCAATCGTTATTGTATGCATGCCCTGCCATCCGTAAAATTTACGCAGAACAATACAAATTAGATGCTTTGCCGGAAAGCCATGATCGCAGGGAAGGTTTGGTGGCAGCAATTAATGTATGCGGACAACTGGCTATTGGTTTTAAGCGACAGATTTTTAATGATTATTATCTTTCAGATTCCAAATATTCGAAAATTAGACCACGGATCAGGCTAAGTGCATTACGTGTTCTTGAGCTTATCCGAATAGAACAACGGTTACGTTCGTTACGTTACCAAAAGTTACCGGAGTCAACTTGGCGCGAGTGCAACCGAATATTTTTTGCCATTGCGCAATGCGAGGACATTAAAGAGTCACATCAGGCATTGGCATGTATACAGGCTCAGCTTGATAGTAAAGCGAGAGAGCAGGGTCGTATCCAAGCTACAACAACCTCGATGCGGCATATTTATTTGTCGATCCAGTTGTATGGTTTGATGGATACCAACTCATTATTTTCTCGAAATCTTCATATAATTGATGCTTATCTTGCTGATGTGATTGATGGTCTTGAAATGAATTCTGATGATGGCAGTCCATTGCAAATGGGCGAAATAATCATTTATTCAAATCAAAAAACAATTCCCTATTTTAAGCGTCAAAGTGATAACACTATAGTAAATGGAAGAAGTGTTGATGAGAGCACTATTTCTGAAATGGTGTTGGCTTTAAGGATAGATCTGGTTCCTTTGGAATTATTATTGATAAAGGAACATAAAAAATTAATTGTATTATTTGAATCCGAGCTAGATGAGGGTAAGCGAGCAGTGACAAGCCAGGAAGATTTGGCTCGTTTGTCAATCGTTGATGTTATGTGCGGTAGACTTCGGTTGAAGCAGCGCAAGGAAATACGGGAGAATGTAGCAGGCCAGGAAATTATTTATGTGTATAACGGTTTTATGCCGGTATTCAAGTTCCTTGTAGAGACGTCGTATGAGGATGATGATGTTGAAAAGGAATTGGCAGATGATCACGAGCTTCGGGATGCTCTGGCTAGTCATTCAGCCCTGATAGCTTCTGGTGTTGAGGCTGTTTTTTTTGGAGAATGGTATGTTGTTGATAGGAGCGAAGGTGGTGTTCATATTAGGACACAGGAATCACAATTCACTACAGCTATGTTTGTTGGTCAACTTTTAACATTTAGTTATTCACGAGAAGAACTAAAAACTTCTGAATTAGGTTATGTAGCAAGATTGAGTCGTGGAAAAGTTGGTATAATTGAAGTAACTATCCAGGTTCTATCAAAGAATCCGGAGGCAACAGCAATTCAAAGTGAATTTTTAAGCAAAAATGAAATGGCCTTGCCGGCAATTATTTTAAAAGATGAAAACACTGAAAAATCGCAAAGGATAGTTTTGCATCACAGTCATCATCTTCCTCCTGGGACAGTTATTCAGGTAGAGCGGGAAAGTGAGCAGTATGAATGTGTGGTTGCTGATATTATGCAAACACAGCGTGAGTTTATTGTATATGGTTTGAATTGCGTAGAATGATAGTTCTTACTTGTTTTAAGATTTATTTAGATTTTCTTTAGTCACATCTGGTAGTTAGTCGCTACTGGTGAAATCGTAATCAAGCCCACCTTCAGGCTGTTGTAAATAATATCCCTGAATAAAGTTAACACCATGTTGCCATAATACGGCGAGGCAGGCGGGGTCTTGAACATGTTCCGCGATGGTCATAAAGCCATGCTCAACACCAGCTTCGGCAATCTTCTTAATGGCTTCCTGACTTTCTTCGTTGCCCACATTAGCAATATGACTACCATCAATTTTCAAATAACTGGCTTTTATATGCTTGAGATATGAAAGGTCAACGGAATCCTTGCCTACATGGTCAATTGCCAGATTGCATTGTAGTTGCTGTATACCGCTGGTAAAAGTTTTAACGTTCGTGAGATTTTCCAAAATATCCTGTTCACTAATTTCAAAAACAAAACAACTTCCATGTAAACGTGCAGCCTGTAATAACTTGCTTATCCAAACTAGCAGGCTTGGATCGCGCAGTGAATCGGAAGAAATTTTTATAAAAAACTGAAGCTCTTTGCCTATTTTTCTTTTTTCCAGAATGGATTTAGCAGAAGTTTTTATTACCCATCGATCAATTTCTGTCATCAGCTGTGAACTTTGGGCCGCACCAAGAAACTCACCAGGCATAATGATAGTGTCATCCTGGTCAAGCAGTCGGATTAATACTTCATAACGTTCCCCTGGCTCCGCGTGCAAGCTGGCGATAGGCTGGAAATGTAACTGGAATCTATTTTTCTTAAGAGCCAGTTTGATAAGAGTGACAATTCTTTTATCTGCTTCCTGGCTAGCAAGCTCATCTTCCAGTGAAAATACATGTACCTGGTTGCCCTGGTTTTCTTTAGCTACCCTGCACGCAGTTTCAGTCTGTAACAATAGTTTCTTGGCATTTTCCGCAGTTTCTGTAATACGGGTTACACCAATGCTGCATGTGGTAGTAACACTTTTATTGTCGACATCAAAAATTTTGTCAGCCATGCTCTGTCGAATTTGTTCTGCTAGTTCTTCTACTTTATCACTCTGTGAATCACACAACAAAATAGTAAATATCGTACCCGCATATCGCGCAACGATTGAATCAGTTGATGTTGCCTCTTTAAGTAAGCTGGCAATATCTGCCAGAACCATATCACTGCCAGCAATTCCTAGTGAATCTTTCACGTTCATGAAATTATCCGGCTCAATATAGAGTAATGCACACTTATCTTCACCGCCTATAGAGCGGTCAAGGGCTTCCTGGGTTTGCTCCATGAAATATTGGTGATTGAACAGACCTGTTTGCAGATCTTGTTGTTTGAGTAGCTGGATTTCTTTTTCAAGTTCTTTGTTGTCACTGCTACGATGAATCATTACTTGTGCGCAGGGTTCTCCGTCAATGCTTGCGCGAGAAAAGTCCATGTTGGCTACAAATTCTTTGCCATCCTCCCGGATAGCTTTGTATTCCAGAGTTTCTTCTGGGGGTTCATTATCGCTAAGACTTCGTAAAATATCTTTGAAGCTTTGTTGTTGGTCTGGGGAGATAAGATCCATAATGGGAATGCTTTCAAGTTCTTCGATATCATCGTAACCAAAAATATCCTGGTAACTTTGGTTAGCATAAATGTGCATGCCTTCATGAATGTAAGCAATAGGATCTCTGGAGCTGTCAAGAAGAACCCGATTACGTTTTTCACTTTCGTTGTATAGACCTTTGCAATGGCGGTGGGCTCGACGTTCACGTAAATTGTCGATTTCACGATTTATGACAAACAGCAAATGTTCTTGTGCAGATTCGGAAACAAAGTCAGCAGCACCTGCATCTAAATGCCCCATGATGATTGCATCTGTTGGCTCGCTGCCATTAACAATACAGGGGACGTCCTTGCCGGATTTTTTTACCATGGCAATAGCCTGGATGGCGGAGAAGTCCCCAACTTGTTGTGCCGCTAACAATAAATCCCAGGTTTTTCCGTCAAGGGCTTCTTGCAGTTCATCGCTATTGTTAATGTGTTTGTAACGAACCGCAAAGCCGGCATTACGTAAAGCACTTGCCAGTGCTTCAGCATCATTAGCCGATTCTTCGAGTATTAATGGGCGGATTACATTACCGTTATCCAAAAAGTAGCTCCTAAATTTATTGTTAAGGCTATTTTAGGTAAAAATGTATGGAATAAATTCAGTTAAATAAGGTTCCATACGGCATCAAATTCATCTTCGCTGCTGATGAAACCACTCTTTTTTTCGGGTTCCGTTTCTTTATTTTCGATCATTGAGAATTCAAACTGATTAAAAACACCAGTACTGTCCAGTTGTTTTGTTAATTTTATTCGTGAGAAACGGCCATGCACATTAGCAATAAGTTGATCGCCGATGCGATGCCATGCATGAGTAATAATCGTAGCTTGCTGATTGATGCCTGGTAAGTCTGGTAATACCAGGCTGCGTTGGTATTTTTCCGGCTGATCATCTTTCGGTAACGCAGTGGTAGCTATAGCATCGGCACAGGGAGCTAATTTCTGTATGCCAAGTTCCAGGCCATTATTCCAGTTTTTAATTCGACGAATAACTCCAATACTTAGCTGTGTACTGTTGGGAACGATATTATCTCTTATGCCAACGAGTTCACCTACCTGGACTTTTTGAGAATCTTTGCCATAAGTAAGGTTGCCAAGAAGACAGTAACCGGCTGCACTTTCGTTAATGCCTTTACAGGAAAGTGGTGAATATAAGGCTGCTTTCTTATGTAAACTATCATCGTCATTGTCTACAGTACTAAAGCTGAATATTGGGTTGCTAGCTCGATAGGTGACATCCGGATCCCAGACATCAGGCGTGTGATCATCAAGATTGCTAATACCAAATACTGGGGCGCTTGTGAAATTGGCCATATCATCGATTACTGCATCTTCAGTTGAGTCAGCCTGAGAATTTTCAGGCTGTATTGATTCTGTGGCAGTGGGGCATGGCTGAGCATCATCTTCTAATAACGGGCGGACGATTTCATCAATATAATGATGAGTGGCACTTAATCCCAATGTAATTGCAGTTTCGTTACTTTTCGTTGTTCGTGAAAATGCGCGGTGTGAGTTGCCGCTCCAGGTTTGTATCAGTAGTTTTCGTACATTTTCTGGAATACTAACAGGACTTCTTTCAGTTGTTGGTAAAGGCTGCTCAAATAATTTTGTTAACTCGCTGGCATCAATCACGCGATGAAAAGTAGGGTTGGCAGTACCGTCATTTCTGAAATAACCTGGTGCGGCATCAGAGTTTAAATTAATGATAAAGCCGTATCCCTCATCATGAGTTTCGCTCAAGGGCAATATTTTACATGCAGATACCATGGATTCGAGAGTGACAAAAACAGATTCGGTAACTTGCTGGCGAAGTCGGTATGGGCCTGCCAGTGCGAGCAATAACGTTTGTTTGTAAATATCCGAAATGCTGCTTTCACTTGCAGGTTCTGTTTTTATATTATTTTTTACAGGAGTGTTCAGTAACTGGTTTTCTTCAGCGTACAGATAAAGGCGGTGTATCTGTAGCCAGATATGTTCTGGGTGTTGAATGTATATCTGATAAGAGCATAGCAATATGTTGCTGAGGTATTGAATTGCACGATGAATACTATAGGTTAAGGTTTTGCTGCTAAGTTTTGAAAAGGCGGAATCGATCTTGTCTTCAACGATGGATTTATATCCCAGAGCCATTTCGGAGTAGAGCTGTATAGCCAACTCCGCAATTTTCTGATTTTTAGGTGAAAGAGGCAGGTTTTGGGTGACGTAATGTTTTTTTAGAACACTGGTAATGTGAAAAACGGGAGTCCTGAAAATTTCCATTACCTTGAATCGGTCATGTGTTGAAATGCTGAGGCGGTTGACCTCTTTTAAAGCATTGAAAATACGCCTGGCACTTTCCCCCGTGTTAGCCATAGGTAGCGCAGCCACCCAGGCTTCAACCTGTCGGGGTTTAGTGTCAAATGAGCCTGACATTGGTTTGGATTGCTCAGGAATATTAAGCAGACCTTCCGGCGTATTACCTTTCACTTGCACTCCTAATAATATTGTCTAGTCCTGTTGTTCGTTTTCGTAGCCCTATCCCTGTAGCCCATGAGTATACTTTGCTGCGGGCAAAAGACCATAGCAGCCCAATAAGGGACTGACTCTACGGGATATTTCGGCATTATGGTGACTCCCTTTAACTGATGGAGTATTGAGTAAATATTAATCTGTGCTGAAAATTTGTACTTTGTGTGGTTTGCCGGCGACCTCGCGAACCAGTTTTGGAACCAGATAACCGGGTAAATGGCACTGGACTTCATTCATAAGGTCTAGAGCGATGGATTCCTTTACCTCAAAGTGGGCGGCTCCCTTGACGCGATCGAGAAGGTGCAGGTAGTAGGGCAAGGTGCCAGATCTAAAGAGTGTCTCGCTGAGGTTGATCAGTGCGGGCACATTGTCATTGATGTCCTTTAA
>JAUVNZ010000235.1 GCA_030599435.1 Gammaproteobacteria bacterium
AAACAAAATGGATACGCCTGAATATCAGGAACACCCCTCAACATCATTTCCTGTTGTGGAAACATCAGACTATAGCGTGAAGGTGCTCGTTGGTATGTTTGCTGAAGCAAAAGCGCCCATAGTGGATGACATAACCAATGTGTCATATTTCGATGTACAGGTAAAAGCGGGAAAACGTTTTAAGCATGAGCTGCCTTCAGAGAACAACAGCTTTCTGTACGTATTTGAGGGTGATGGTCAACTTAATGGACAAAGCATCCCACTGAACACACTCATTGTTCTTGGCACCGACGACCACTCGCCTGAGTTTGTCGCGGGAAAACAGGGAGCCAGGTTTGTTGTGATTAGTGGAAAACCAATTAATGAACCTGCTGTTCAATACGGCCCCTTTGTTATGAATACGCGTGAAGAAATCGATCAGGCAATGCGTGATTTTCAGTCGAATAACTTCGTACGTGATCGGGCCTGGATTAACCGAAATAAGTGATGGTGTATTTATGATGCGTCAAACAGACTATATCGTTCACGCACGCAATAATTCTTGTAACTTGTTTAAATCGGAAACAGGTGCCAAACAAGCCCCTTCCCTGCATACATAAGCACTTACGCCTGTTTTCGGGGCCTCGTAATCTGCCAAAGAACCCGGCGGTGTTAGTGCATTTTCAGGAATAACCAATACAATTCGCTTCGGTGCGTAATTTTTAGCAAGATTTTGTGACCAAGCCTGACTCTCTTTATTAGAACCACGGATGACCACAGTTTCCGTCGGAAATAAAAACTCCTCTGTCGCCGTTAATAGTGAATTGTGTGCATGAGGAAACTGTTTCATTTCGTTAGAGGCCGCATGTAAAGTGTCCTCTGCTGCTTTCAGATAATCTGCATTTCCTAACAAATAACCTAGTCGTAATAAAACCTGTGCAGCAATGCCATTACCAGCAGGTGTTGCTTCGTCCATCCACGGACGTGGTCGTTGGATTAGTTGCTCATGATCATCAGCGGTAAAATAAAATCCGCCTTGCTCCGATTTAAAGTGCTTTAAAACAATATCCATTAATTCGACTGCGAATAACATATCATCGTTTCGCCAGCGCGCTTCCAGCAAAGACAATATGCCATCGATTAAAAACACATAGTCATCGAGGTATGCCATAAGATGCGCTTTGTTGTCTTTGCACGTTGCTAACAAACGCCCATCAACCCATAAAGTTTCGCGAATAAAATCCAGGGCGTATTCCGCTGATTTTATAAAATCAGCTCGATCTAGACGTCGCCCCGCCACAGCCATGCCTTTGATCATGAGGCCATTCCAGCTTGTTAATATTTTTTCATCACGACCAGGATGTACGCGCGACTCTCTGACAACAAATAATTTCTTTCGTGCGCTGTTCAAGTGTTGCCTTGCTTTATCAACAGGTATTGTTAACTCATCCGCAACTTCCTCTAAACTCCTAAACACATGGCAATGCCAGGCGCCTTCAAAATTAGGGGGTTGGTCTAAACCATAGTGACGAGAGACAACATCGTATTCTTCTTGGCTCAGATTTTGCTGAACTTCTTCAAGCTGCCAGGCAAAAAACTTGCCCTCCTCTCCTTCTGAGTCTGCATCCAATGTTGAGTAGTAACCCCCTGCTGGTGATTGCATTTCACGAACCACCCACTCACCCGTTTCTTTGGTAACACGTTTGAAAATCACATCGCCCGTAGCAACCCAGGCATCGGCATACAACACCATTAATGGGCCATTGTCATAAAGCATTTTCTCAAAATGAGGAATCATCCATTGTTCATCCACTGAGTAGCGACAAAAACCACCACCGAGCTGATCGTAAATTCCACCGGACGCCATGGCGTGCAAAGTAGTACGTGCCATTTGTAATGCTTTTTCGTCAGGGCTGTCCGTAGAACATGATGCAGCCCAATGGCGCATTAAACGTTCTATATTAGTGGGGTGTGGAAACTTTGGTGCACTGCCAAAACCGGCATAGTCTTTGTCATAACTATGCTCGAGCTGACTTCGTGCCTCATCCAGCAATGAACTATTAATTTCTTCCGATCCTTGTGCTGCACCCTTACTGGCATGTTGCAAGTATTCACGCACCGAATCATTCTGTTTCCCAATATCCTCAGGGTGTTCTTTATAAAATTGCGCAACGCGTTGCATGGTCTCGGTAAAGGGGGGCATGCCATGACGCGCCGTGGGTGGAAAATAAGTACCGCCAAAAAATGGCGTTTGGTCATCCGGCGTAAGAAACATGTTTAATGGCCAACCGCCACCACGCTGATTCAGTAACTGATGTGCGAATTGATAAATCTTGTCCAGATCAGGCCGTTCTTCACGATCCACTTTGATATTAATGAACAGCTCATTCATTACCGCTGCAGTTTGCTCGTCTTCAAAAGATTCATGTGCCATAACATGACACCAGTGGCAGGCCGAATAACCAATGGATAATAGAATCGGTTTGTTTTCCGACCGGGCCTTTTGCAAAGCCTCTTCACCCCAGGGATACCACTCCACCGGGTTGTTTGCATGCTGCAACAAGTAAGGGCTGGTTTCTGAAATTAATGCGTTGGTGCGGGAAGTGTCTGTGCTCGCTATAGTCACGGCTGACTACCTTAATAGTTGATCAATATAATCAAGTATAACATTTATTCCCATTGGTAGAGTTATACCCTCTTTTTATTAACAACTTCCTTAGATCACAATTTAAAATAGCCATATAAATATTGGTGAATTGTAACCATGTAAATTCGCGCGCAATATATGTGGGATCAAACCACTCACCGGAGCACATAACATGAATCGAACCAACATTTCCCTCGTAACCTTCTTAAGCATCGCTTTATTCGCAGTATTTTCTGCCCCCGTTCTGGCAGCCGACGGCAAAGCCGTATTCGAGAAAACCTGCAAAATGTGCCACGTCCCGGGAGTGGCAGGAGCACCCAAACTAGGCGATAAGGCAGACTGGGCAGCTCGCAGTAAAAAAGGGTTGGATGCCCTGGTAAAAAATTCCATTGCTGGCTATAAGGGCGCCAAAGGGATGATGCCACCTAGAGGGGGCAACCCGAAACTATCGGATGGCGACGTGAAGAACGCCGTAAAATACATGCTGGACTCCGCCAAATAAAAATTCTTAGATTTTTACGTTGTAAGCCTGCTCACGGCTGGCGATAATAGCGCGCTGCTGGATTGTCATTATTAGTAAGTCGCCAAGGAATCGCCTGTCGTGAGCACACCCCAAGCACCTGCCTTAAAACCTCTACGCCTCAAGAAAAATGAAGAGCGCCGCTTAAAAGCCGGGCATCTCTGGATCTATAGCAATGAGGTGGATATTGAGGCCACTCCGCTTAAGGATTTTGAGCCTGGTGTAAATGTACTGGTAGAAGATTCTCGTGGTCACGCCATTGGAACTGCTTATGTAAACCCC
>JAUVNZ010000215.1 GCA_030599435.1 Gammaproteobacteria bacterium
GCCCATTGGTACGTTAAGTCCAAAGGGTTACATTATGTTGTTGACCGATTTCTCATCTGTTTTGAAAAATATAGAAAGAGATTTAGGAATACCAGTTCTATTGCGCTACCCCGATGGTGTAGATGCTTATCAGTCCAAAGCCTGGAATGAGTTAGGAATGTCTGAAGCGCACATTAGCGCCGTGCATGAACTAAAGGATGAGAATGGAAGCACCGTACTTCAAGTGTTTGTCAGACGAAATGTCGCGGTTTTTCAGCAGCAATGGGATAAAACTGGTTTGTATGTCCTGTTGGCAGCGATTACTCTCATATTTTTAGCGGTCATTGGTTCGTTGTTTGTTTTAAGAAAGGGGCTACATCCGCTTGAGCAGCTAAGACTTGCTGCAGAGAGATTGAGCCAGGGTGTTCTTCAGAAAGTATCAACAACCTCGTACCCTGAAATTGATATTCCAATCCAGTCTTTCAATCATATGGCAGAAAAAATTACTCAACTTATTGGGAAACTGGAAGGTGAGATACAGGAACGAAAATCTGCTGAAGAAGAGTTAAAAGATCATCGCGATCATTTGGAAGAGCTAGTTAAAGGACGAACAGAGGATCTGGCGATTGCGCGTGATGAGGCCATGGCAGCAAGTAGTGCCAAAGGAACATTTCTGGCAAATATGAGTCACGAATTGAGAACACCTCTCAACGCAATTATTGGTTATAGCGAGTTGGCGCAAGAAGATATTGAAGAAGGAAAAACGAATGCAACACTCGATGATTTAGAAAGAATTATTCATTCAGGAAGACATCTATCTGAGTTAATTAATGGAATCCTGGATTTGTCAAAAATAGAAGCTGGCAAAATGGAAGTGGAATACTCTACTTTTGAAATGCTGCCCTTTTTGCGCCATACGGTGGATACTGTTAAACAAATAATTGAAGAAAAAAATAATACGTTTGAGTTGGATGTTTCAAAGGATATTTACCAAATAACATCTGATCACACAAAACTTCGTCAATCCATTATTAATTTATTGAGTAATGCGGCTAAATTTACCAGCAATGGGTCAGTGCGTTTAGAAGTTACGAAGGAAATCGGACAGGACAATGACTGGGTTATTTTTTCAGTAGTTGATTCCGGTATTGGGATATCTAAAGATAATCAAGATCGACTATGGACTGAATTTACTCAGGCTAATTCAACAACAACACGAGTCTATGGTGGTACAGGTCTTGGTCTCTCAATCAGTAAACGTTTTTGTGAAATGATGGGCGGCACCATTGTATTAGAGAGTGAAGAAGGTGTGGGGTCTACATTTAGTATAAAACTGCCAACAGATAAATCCGATGCTTTAAGTTGTGAGGCTCGAACTAACCAGGCTTAAATAGTTTTATCGGTCTGGATTAGTTGTTTGTTACTAAGTTCCACATTTACTGCAACAACCCATTTCTTTATTAGGTATATTTTCTGCAGCCTTCCCAACGTTTAATGCCTGAAGTGACGCATTCCGGTAAATACCATAGCGATATTGTGTTCGTTGGCAGCCGCGATAACTTCTTCGTCGCGCATTGATCCACCGGGTTGAATGACTGCGGTAATACCTGCTTCACCAGCAGCATCAAGTCCGTCACGGAATGGGAAGAAAGCATCGGATGCCATGACAGAGCCAGGAACTTCGAGCCCAGCATGTTCGGCTTTAATGCCAGCGATGCGTGCAGAGTTTATGCGGCTCATTTGACCGGCGCCAACGCCAATGGTCATGTTATTTTTTCCATAAACAATGGCATTGGATTTTACAAACTTGGCAATTTTCCAGGTGAATAATAAATCCTGCATTTCCTGTTCGCTGGGCTCACGCTGAGTAACCACTTTGAGTTCATTGTGTAATAGCAGGTCTGCATTTTGGATTAGCAAGCCACCATTAACACGTTTGAAATCGTAGCGATTCGTTGGTTTAGATGGCCATTGGCCGCATTCTAGTAAGCGTACATTTTTCTTTGCTGCCACAATATCTATAGCAGCCTTGTTAACGGTGGGTGCAATAATCACTTCCACAAACTGACGTTCAACAATAGCGCTGGCAGTTTCTGCGTCCAGTTCCTGATTAAAAGCGATAATGCCACCGAAGGCGGATTCGGGATCAGTGCTATAGGCTCGGTCATAAGCTTCTAGCGAAGTATTGCCTGTGGCGACACCGCAAGGATTGGCGTGTTTAACAATGACACAGGCGGGTGCGTCTTCAAATTGTTTGACACATTCCAGTGCCGCATCGGTATCGCCAATATTATTATAGGAAAGTTCCTTGCCCTGTAATTGTTTTGCGGTAGAGATGCTCGATTCCTTCGCCCCTGCCTCCATAAAGAAAGCGGCATCCTGATGTGGATTTTCGCCGTAACGCATTTCCTGTACTTTTACGTACTGACTATTAAAGGTGCGCGGGAATTTTGTAGTTTCTCCATCAGCACCAATAGCTCCCAGGTAGTTCGCTATAGCGCCATCATATTTAGCAGTGTGTTCAAAAGTTTTTGTTGCCAGGTCAAAGCGTGTTTCATCCGAAACCGCGCCGTTATTGTTGTTCATTTCATCCAGCACACGACCATAGTCCGCAGCATCCACAACAACCGTAACGGACGCGTGATTTTTTGCGGCAGAGCGCAACATAGTAGGGCCACCAATGTCGATGTTTTCAATGGCCATGGGCAGCGTGCAATCATCACGGGCGATGGTTTGTGTAAAGGGATAAAGATTAACGACCACCATATCAATCGGAGGAATGTCCTGTTCCGCCATGACAGTATCATCAGTACCACGGCGACCGAGTAGTCCGCCATGAATTTTGGGGTGTAGGGTTTTTACACGGCCATCCATCATTTCTGGGAAACCGGTGTAGTCTGATACTTCAATAACATCCACATTGTTTTCGGCCAGCAATTTAGCAGTACCGCCAGTGCTGAGGATTTCTATGCCTAGCTTGTTGAGTTCACGGCCCAGATTAACGATGCCGGTTTTGTCGGAAACACTAATGAGTGCGCGTTTAATGGCTGTCATGGGGACTCTTATGTTGTTAACTATCTTTTGCTACTAACTAAAAAAAGATGTTTCTTGTTAAATGTTCTTGTAGCACAAATGACTCGGGGGCCAAGCAGGCCCCCGTGACTAGCTAAGTTAAAACTTAGCTGGCGGCTAGTTAATGTCGTACTGCTTAAGTTTTTTACGCAGGGTGCCACGGTTTAGGCCAAGCACAATGGCTGCCTTGCTTTGGTTTCCCCTGGTGTAATGTAAAACGCTCTCTAGTAAGGGTTGCTCTATTTCCTGTAAGACCATTTGGTAAAGGTCGGCAGGCGGATACCCATCCAGATCGTTGAAATAATCATTTAGCATAGTCTTTATAGTGCCACTTAAAGGCACGTTTTGATCTTCGACATCTGCTATCTGTTCGATTGTGTCATTCATTGTGCTTTGGAAATGTAATGTCTTGCGGCTAGTTCCTCCTGAACCAACAATGCTTCAAAAAAGCTTTTTGTTATTTGTAGTTGTTCTTCAACGGTTTCTAATTTATTGACTGCTTGACGAAAAGCAGCGCCATGCCGTTGCCCCTTGCTATACCAGGAAATATGTTTGCGTGCCATGCGCACCCCCGTATATTCCCCGTA
>JAUVNZ010000302.1 GCA_030599435.1 Gammaproteobacteria bacterium
AATCCAGACTGGTAACCAGCTATGAATCAAAAAGACAGGGATCGCTGCCTGGCACTGGCAGGCGTTTTCCAGGCTGCCAACCTGGCGCAATCTTTCGCCCATGAAGGTAGGGCTGACCAGCAAGCCTGGCAGCACAGCATCCAGAGTATTTTTGAAATTAATCCCGAATCAATTGAAGCGGTGTTTGGTGGTGTGGCCGGTGTAAAAACTGGTTTGCAATTAATCAGTGACAGCCTGGTAAAAAGCAATGATGAGCTCGACCTGGAGATGCTGCGCTATGTGGTCATTCTCATGCACCTGGCTAAAAAAATGGCCAAACAGCAGCACATGTCCGATGCCATTGCCGAGGGAATAACAAACATAGCTGAGCAAAGCAGTTTTTTTGAAACCGAAAACACTGGAGATTTCCACCCCACCACCATCACCAAACTGGCTGAATTGTATCGGCTGACAATTAGCACCCTGCAACCACAAGTGATCGTGGAGGGTGAGGCTGATTATCTGAAGACGCCGGTCATTGCCGAAAAAATTCGCGCCGCCCTGCTTGCCGGTATACGAGCAGCACACCTGTGGCACCAGCTGGGGGGTAACCGTTTTCGCGTGTTATTCATGCGCCGGCAAATAACTAACGCGGCCAAGCAATTATTGGAAGAAGAGAAGGCCACCTGACTGCGTTGGGTGTCCGATTTATACTGAAAGCAACCGATCAATTACATGATTACAAACTGTTGCTTCACACTTATTTTTGAAAACTGATGTTCTCTTTCATAATAGGTTGACTTTCCCAGTGCGCCTTTTCTATGTCGCCCTGATGCTCATCTGATATCTCATACATTCTCAATACTAGTTCTACGTTGCTGATTTTTCCTTTTAATTCGGCAGGCAGTGCAACCGTCAGAAGACGCTTCTCACCGCTTTGCAGTTGGGTATTTTCTATCAGTTTATAAGGCATAAGACCTAAAACAGGCACTAGATCGAATTTCTTTGCAAAAGTTTTAGTGACCTTACATATTTCTTTGCCCGCTGCATCCCTGCATGATATTGCCAGTGCCAGAGCGCGTGTCGGACCACCTGCCGGTATGGAGTGCCCTGTGACTCTGTTTTCTATGGTCATACTGAGTTTCGGGAAATCAAGTGTCACGTTACTGACACCTAAATCACCATTATAGATTCCTTCTTTACGCACGGCGGTATCAAACCCATGGTACAGGTGCTTACCACCACGTGGTTCCATATGACATCCCTGGCAGGAGATACCTTTAGTAGCGGCTTGGCTATTTTTCCATTCATTGTATGGAGCCATCAAGTATTCGCCAGACATCGGGTTTTTCATATCATGGCATTTACCACAGAAACCTGATTCTTTCATTTTCAAACGCCCTGGAGAGAACTTTTTCTGATGTGTTTCCATTATGGGTATATTGGGAGGCGCCGGGCCATGACAAGTCTCACAATTTACGCCCTCATTAACCTGCTTACTGCCGTGACAGGCATAACACATTGTCTCACCCATCATAGCATTAAACATAAACTTACCCGTAAACTGTTCTTTAAATTCAAGAAAGGATTTAGCCGTTGTTGCTACCGCATGGCGTGAATTGTTGGACCATTGTGCATATATCTCTTGATGGCATGTGGCACAGAATTTGGCGCCTCTATGTTCCCCAACCTCGTACTTTGGCTGTTTCAAGGCTTGTGTCTCATTGTACATTTCGCAGGCTGCAAGCAAGGAAAGCATTAGCAAAAGGACTAAACGAAAAAAACTATTATGGTAATACCCTTTCATGGTTTTATCCTCCATTTTACGAGAATAACCACAGACGTTTAATATCTGTGTATATGGCGGGTGCAGTAAATATCGACCCGTCTGGGTAATGGGGGTCTAAGTTTATACTTCTAGTTATTTTTTTCTAGCTATTTTTTTACTCGTGTATGAGTAGTTGCTGATATTGACTATACAGTAGTAGTCGAACATCCGTTTTCGCAGCAAAGCAATCATTGCTTATTTTCGCCCTTTATTCCTTTTTCTCAGGCCTGGCAGAGCTTTAACCTCCCGCCTCATTAGCCCATAATGATCTAAATCAATTTTATCGCTCTCTTGCTGGGTTATTCTGCTTCTGTAGTTTCCTAACTATGGGATACGTGTGATGTCTCTGTGCCGTTATTATTTGCTGCTGTTAGTCATTCCGGCTTTGCTCGGTCATTCGCTTGTGGCCCGTGGTGCCAGCGAATATGCATTTGATGACAAGCCACTTAAAGAAAAACTCGTTCTGCCGGAATGGTTCAAACTCAGTTACCTGGAACTCCATGACGACCTGACCGATGCAATCAAATCTGGCAAACGCGGCCTGATTCTTTATTTTGGTCAACTGGATTGCGCCTACTGCAAGGCCCACCTGGAAAACAACTGGGGTCGCGCCGACATTCGACAATACACACAGAAATATTTTGATGTGGTCGATATTAACGTGCGCGGCGAGCGCCTGGTTACCGGCTTTGATGGTTTTGTTTCCAAGGAAAAGAAATTTGCCAGTGACCTTAAAACAAATTTCACACCCTCACTGATGTTTATTGACCATAACGGCAAAACGGTACTTAAACTTTCAGGCTATTACCCGCCCTACCAGTTTCGTGCCGCCCTGGAGTTTGTCGCCGACAAGCATTACCTGAAAGAAAGTTTTGGCGATTACCTTGACCGTGCCGGGGTGGCCTTAACAGAAGGCAGCACCCAGTTAAATGCCCACTCGGCATTCAGCAAACCACCCTATGCCCTGGACAGAACCCGTTTCCGCGGGCAAACACC
>JAUVNZ010000268.1 GCA_030599435.1 Gammaproteobacteria bacterium
CTGTCATTTAATTTCCCCTATGTTAGATTGCTTCAATAAGGATCCTCCTATTAGGATTATTCTTTCAACCGAGCATTTAACTCAACTTTACCCATACAGCTCAGGCAATATAGCACATTCATGAAGTGTGCAAAATTGTCTGCTGTGGGTCGATAGTGAACTGAAGCAATCACAAAATCTAGGAGTCATTAAAATGGCACCCGCCCATGACTAAACTTATACTGTCTATGGGAATGTAATTAGTAATTTAGGGGGGGGCAAGAATATCAAGTATTTTTCACGGACACTACTGATTCTGATTTTAGCCGCTGGCGGTTACATTGCACTGCAACCAGAATACAATATGGCCCACTGGACGCCTAACCAGACAATGCGACACCTGGGGTTGCCATATCACTTAATTCTAGCCTATGAACATTACATGCCGTGGGTACTGCACTTTTTCATCGGACTGATTCTTACATTACTACTTTTTTACAGCAAACTCTGTTACCCAAAGGATACTGATAAACGCATCGCCTCTGGTTTTGTTATGATGGTTGGCCTCATTTTGATGACCGAATGGTTGCAATCAATATTGGGGAGGAACGTAGAATTTTCTGACCTGGCAGTAGGGTTATCCGGAACTGGGATCGCTACGGCTTACCTGGTGGCAACCCAATGCCTTAAATCCCCTTCCAGATAAAGCTTCTGGTCGACGAACGGTTTAGTAGATAAACCCACGTAATCTAGTCTGAATGCCCGCTGTTGGCACATAGCGGACGCTAAATACTCAGAATCAATCGAGTCTGACCCCATTGATAACTTTAAAATTCTCTAGCACTCTCGAGGTTTGTTACTCTAATACCAATGTGATTGAGGCCAATTATTTCTTTCATAAATATTCTCTATTTAATAGCTGCCCAGAAAGCTTTAGTAATCCTTAAGTGTAATAAAAATACATTTTTACACTCTTGCCACTGCCCAGTCATTACAATATGTACATTTGACGGAAATCACTCCGCCTCTCTTGTGTCTGTGCATATCAAATAATTACCCATGCATGTTTTAAAAAAACCTTACAATCTATTACAAATTTGTATCACAGGCTACTCAATATAACCCCGTGCAAGCAGGGGAAGAAAACACAATATGAATGACGCTTTTAATTTGTTAGTGTTCAGGCATCTGCATCAACTCAGATACCTCAAGTGAACCGCCAATTTCAAGAAAAGGACAAGCCTGTGCAATCGATAACGCGGCCGCCATCGAGTCTGCCTTAATAATCGTGAAGCCAGACATTGCACTACTTCCTCCTTCTCTTACAGTCCCATCAGAGCTTACTGTACTTGTATTCTTTAATGGAATAGCAGGACTGATAACCGAGTCACCGAGAGAAGATAACCACTCCGTATATTTTAAAAAATGCTTCTTAGCTGCCTCTGGACTGGATGGCTGATTACCGCCCAGATAAACAAACACGAACTGTGCCATTCTTATTTCCTCATTTGATATTTCATTTTATGCCTATATTACAATTAACTACATTAATTCTATGCCGCCAAAAACGTAGTGGATCGATAACGATACGTTGCTTTTGACAGTCAGTTGCATTGTCTGCATAGGCCGATCCTTCAAATTATATATTACGTCTACCCTGAGCATTTTACTATCTCCAGGTTAACACTATGTTCAGGTGATTTTTATCCCGGCGAATAACGTGTTATTCAAATTTGCGTATATGTTTGACCGACCATATACCTCAAGCAAATCGTAATCAAGCACATAAGAGGAAGTCTATAATCCTATAGTTTTAAAAGATAGCTTGCGACTTTGCTATTAAAATTTTAGGCTCACCTGATGGTCAGCTAAAGAGATGTTAACTTGATGGAAGGAAAGTTATGAGTGAACAAGCGAATACGTCGGTGCAAGCAGTTTCAAGCTGGCGCATGAAGTTAGGTGTTGTATTATTTCTGTTGAGCATAGCATTGCCGCTGTTAGGTATACCCATAGTGGCGACGTTCGGTCTGTCGACCACTATGACCGCCTCTGTTTCCGGGGCCCTCCTGATTGGGGCAGAGGTTCTCGGGCTCCTTGCGATAGCTGTTATGGGGAAAAGTGGCTTCGCATTCATCAAAAACCGTATTTTTGGTTTCCTAAAACAGCATGGCCCACCAGAGGACGTCAGTCAACGTCGCTACATCATAGGCCTCGTGATGTTCAGTGTGCCGATTATTTTTGGCTGGATATCGATCTATGTATCCGATTTGATACCAGGGTACACGAGCAATCCGCTGCCCTACGCCATTGGTGGTGATCTTCTTTTGTTGATGAGTTTGATCGTTCTCGGGGGTAACTTCTGGGACAAGATACGTGCGCTATTTGTCTACGATGCGAAGGTACATTTTATAGAAGAAAATATCGCGTGAATGTGCTGATGTTTTTCAGTAGCTTGTCTTCTTATCCACTGGTAGCGTTGCACGCACCAGGCTGTCCAATTAATTTCACCTTGCAGTTTCTGTTCTCAAAAAGCAGCTGTATAATGACCCTTATAATTAAAAAGTGTTTACCGAGCTAGTAAAAATGGCTATTAATCTGGTATCACTAAATTTTAGGGAAATACAATTAACTCTCAAGAGGATATAACAATGTTAAAAAAATCTACAATTGCAACTGTGGTGAGCCTTGTATTGCTTTCTGCATCAGCTCAGGCAGCATCAACAAATCCAACGCTGCACGATCAGCTTTCATTCAGAGCCGGTGGATTTCTTACCAACATAGACACTAGCGTGACCATCAATGGTGAAAAATTTGATTTTGAAGAGGTTCTTGATGACAGTGTCACCACGGGCAGCATTCAGGCTTTATGGCGTGTCACCAACAAGCTTCGCCTGAATTTTGGCTACTGGGCGGTCAATCGTGACGAGTCGGAAACACTCGGCCAGAATGAAAGCATTGGCGGCATAAACGTTCCAGCAGGCAGTAGCCTGACGGCGTCATTCGATAGCAGTTATCTGAATGCTGCTATTGGTTATTCTTTTATTCGTAGCGATACGACTGAGTTTGGTGCTGATATCGGTCTTGCCGCCTTAGGGTTAAAATCAGA
>JAUVNZ010000142.1 GCA_030599435.1 Gammaproteobacteria bacterium
GAGTTTAATCGTAACGATAAATTGCAATTAAAAAGCCTGGAAATGTTGTTGGCAAAAGCCAAACAACAATCACATGAACTTACTGGATTTGAGAAAAATCTGTTTGAGCTTTTTGGAATATCAACTTCCCTGGAAAAACCATTGGCCATTGCTCCAGTCAGTTATCTTGCTGATACCGGCAATAAGACAGCAGGATGGTGCTTACGCGCAGACCCTGTTCACCTAACACCGGACCGCGATGAGCTAGTGCTGTCTGGCCCGGAAAGTTTATCACTGTCGATGTCTGAAGCAGAATATTTGGTGACGGAGCTGAATGTTTTGTTTGAAGAAAATGGCTGGCGCCTGGAAGCGCAAACTGCAGAACGCTGGTATCTCCATTTGCCGGAAGATCCTCAGATAACGACGAGCGATTTATCGCAAGTACGGGACAAATCCATTGGTGGGTTTTTACCGGGTGGCTTAGAAGGTAAACAATGGCATCGCATTATGAATGAAGTGCAAATGGTGCTGCACTCCAGCAAAGTCAATAGTGAGCGCCAGAGCCATGGCCAATTACCGGTGAGTAGCCTCTGGTTCTGGGGTGGCGGAAAATTACCTGAGTTTGGCCACAGTGACTGGAGTCAGGTTTGGAGCGATGAAATTTTATCACTTGGTTTGGCGAAGGTAACTCGTACACCTTGTTTTTCGATACCAGAAAATAATAAAGATTGGTTAGCTCAGGTTAATGCGCCAGGAGAGCATTTGATTATTTGTGATGATTTCGCTTTGCAGAAACAAGGTCAAAATTACAATGATCCGGAAGCCTGGTGTAGTACATTGAAAGAATTTGAAAGCAAATGGTTAATTCCATTATTAGAGTCGTTACGCAATGGTGATATTGATCAGCTCACAGTGAACCCTTGTGATGGAAGAACGTTTAGTTTAGCAAAAAACAGACTGAAACATTGGTGGCGTAGGAGAAAGCCGATACATTCTTATGGGCGCTAAAAGTTATTGTTGTTGATAAATGTTAATGACCTGCTTCCGCATGAGTGGCTGTTGATAAAGCATGTAACTGATCAAGAATATTCTGCGATGATCCGCTGTTTCCTGAACTGTTGCCTGCGCTGAGATTAAATTTTTCTTCAAGATCATCATGCAGATCTTTTATCATGCTGATGTTCTCTGGAATTCCTTTGGGGAAATTTCCTGCACTGGAAAACGCGATCCAGCCATGGGTTTCAAGATCATCGTTGGCGCTATCATTTTCTCCGATATTGTTTTTTACATTCCATCGCACAGCCTGGCACTTGGTTTGATTGTCATAAAGGGGGTTATTAAATTTGAAGGTCTTTTTGTTAACAACCTGTGTCCACTCATCAACCGATTCCCCGCCAAACAAATGGCCTTCACTTAAGTTGATGTCCAGAACCACGAAACCTTTTGGTGTTAGTAATAGATAATCAATATAGGTATAACCTTCAATGCCATCCGGAAGCATGATGCCCTGGAGAAATTTTACGCCAATTGACTGAAGTACCTGGGACACCTGTCGTTGATTCCATGATTTATCTAAATGTCGCCAGTAATACCAACCGACGATGGCGGTTATAACGGACGGGATAATAGCCAGACTGAATAAGCCAGGCGTAGTACTAAAAAATTCCATTAAACTTCCTTCAGCCGTGGAATGAGCATAGTCAGATTACAGGGGCTGGTACGATGATCCAGTTGATCTTTGATGATGTTGCCCCAGCCTGTTTTGCAGGCGCCAGATGAACCCGGTAGACAAAAAAGATAGGTTGCATTGGCAACGCCTGCCAAAGCACGGGATTGTAGTGCGGATGTTTTTATCTCGTCATAAGACATCATGCGGAACATCTCACCAAACCCTGTGATCTCTTTGTCCAGCAAAACCTGAAATGCTTCAGGGGTACCGTCACGGCCGGTAACACCCGTGCCGCCTGTGCTGATTACAGCATGAATATCGGGGTCGGCAATCCAGCGTGAGACCACACTGCGGATTTGATAAATATCGTCAGGGGCGATGGCTTTTTCAGCCAGTAGATGGCTAGCCTCCTGTAGTCTTTCTACCAGCACCTTACCTGAGGTGTCATCGGCCTCGGTGCGACTATCGGAAACCGTCAGAATGGCAATATTGAGGGGGATAAATTCTCGTTGTTTTGTGTGGTTACTCATGGGTACTCGTCAGGTGATGGGTAATAATTGTGCTTGCAGTATAACGCGGAGTATAACGTTAGGCATCCTAAGAGAAAATGGCTAAGGGTGTGGTAAAGATCACTCGGGCTAAAGCATCTGTTATAGTTCGCGCTGAAAATTAGAAATTATTCGCACAAATTGTTGAATAGCAACTGATATTACCTAAAGGAGAACGCCGTGGCCGAAGCAACAGCACGACATATTTTAGTCGATACCGAAGAACAATGTTTACAGTTAAAGGGTGAAATAGAGGCGGGTGCTGATTTTGGTGATATCGCTAAAAAACACTCCTCTTGTCCTTCGGGCGCTAACGGTGGTGATCTCGGTTCCTTCGGTCCTGGCATGATGGTGCCTGAATTTGACAAAGTTGTGTTCAGTGCAGATGTGAATACGGTGCAAGGCCCGGTTCAAACTCAGTTTGGCTATCATTTGCTGGAAGTGACATCACGCACTGACTAATAGCATGGCGTTGGAAATCGGTTAACCATCCATATTATGAACGCCACTAATATCCATGGTCATCATACCCACGGTAATACCAATCGTATTACCCACCGTTCTGCCAGTTCTGCCCCTGCATTAGAAAAGGCAGGGCTTCATCCAGTATTGGCCCGTATTTATTCCCAGCGTGGCATAAATTCACCCGATGAATTAGAGAAAGGTCTTTCCCACCTGTTGCCATTCACTGAGCTGAGCGGTATAGAACAGGCTGCTGATCTGTTGGCAAAAGCAGTAAAAGAGCAACAACGAATTCTCATCGTGGGAGATTTTGACTGCGACGGCGCTACGTCCTCAGCGTTAGCAGTGCGTGCTCTACGTTTGATGGGCGCAAAACAGGTGGATTATTTGGTGCCTAATCGTTTTGAGTACGGTTATGGTTTAACGCCAGAAATTGTCGCGGTAGCTGCAGAGAAGCAACCTGATCTCATCGTTACGGTAGACAATGGAATTTCCAGTATCGAAGGTGTAAACGCGGCCAATGAACGCGACATCCGTGTACTCGTGACCGATCATCATTTGCAGGGCGCTGAATTACCTGCAGCGGCAGCCATTGTTAATCCCAACCAGCAGGGTGACGAGTTCCCCAGTAAGAATCTGGCCGGTGTCGGTGTGATTTTTTATGTGATGCTGGCGTTACGTGCCGTGCTGCGTGAAGACGGGTGGTTTGTGACTCCAGGGATGGAGGAGGTACGAGCCCATGGACGGGCGAAGGTAGAACAATGCAGGAGCAATTGTCGAGAGCGACGCAGGATGCCAAAGCCGAAGCAACAGAATATACCGGAACCGAATCTGGCAATGTTACTGGATCTGGTCGCACTAGGTACGGTTGCGGATGTGGTGCCGCTGGATTTTAACAATCGAATTCTGGTGGCGCAGGGTCTGGCACGTATTCGTCAGGGACAATGCTGCCCCGGTATTAGCGCGCTGCTCAAGGTGGGCAAGCGACAACAGAAGAATATAGTGGCATCCGATCTAGGCTTTACTCTTGGCCCGCGTCTAAATGCCGCTGGTCGGTTGGAAGATATGTCGGTAGGTATCGAATGTCTGCTGACTGAAGATGTTGATAAAGCCATGGAGTTGGCACGTCAACTTGACAGCCTTAACGTCGAGCGTCGCCATATCGAAAATGAAATGAAAGATGAGGCCATGCTTACTCTAGACGCAATGGAACTGGAACCTTCTGATTTGGAAAAGAATGCTGATTTACCGGTGGGCTTGTGTTTGTTTGAGCCTCATTGGCATCAGGGTGTTATCGGAATTCTTGCTTCACGTATCAAAGACCGGCTGCACAGGCCGGTGATTGTTTTCGCTCAAGCTGATGAGAATACGATTAAGGGCTCGGCGCGCTCTGTTCCCGGTTTGCATATACGCGACGCTCTGGATGCGGTGGCAGCACACAACCCTGGATTACTCAGCAAGTTTGGCGGTCATGCCATGGCGGCAGGATTGACATTGGAGGCGAATCAGTTTGATCGATTCAGTGCCGCTTTTGATGAAGAGGTGAAGCGGCATCTTGGCCAGGAAGATCTGCACCGGGAAATTCTCAGCGATGGTGTTTTGAGTGGGGATGAGCTGAATTTATCGCTTGCCGAGGTACTGCGTGCTGGCGGCCCCTGGGGACAGGGTTTTCCGGAACCTCTGTTCGATGGCATTTTTAAGGTGATCAATCGACGCATAGTGGGGGAACGACATCTGAAACTGGTGTTGCAGCCAACGGATGGTAAGCAAAGTATCGACGCCATTGCTTTCAATACTGTCGATGACGATTGGCCTGCCAGTGTGGAGCAGGTGGAGTTGGCCTATCGTCTGGATGTGAATGAATTCAATGGCCGACGGTCTGCGCAATTGATGGTGGAGCATATAAGCCCGCTTTGACTTACACCCATGAACCAGATTCCCGCCGAGGGTTGGGTGATGTATCATGCGCGCTGAATTTTAATTTTGGTTGTACAAGCTGTTGGCGACTGTTGGTAACACCGTAGGTAACAAGAATATGCTCGAAATTGGCTTAATCTCTTCCCGGATCAAAGAAATGCAGGGGCGTGCAGACACCCTGAGGGGGTATCTTTGACTTCGAAGAAAAGCAGGAAAAGCTGGTCGAGGTAGAGCGCGAGCTGGAAGACTCGGAAGTCTGGAATAATCCTGAGCGGGCTCAGGCATTAGGCAAGGAGCGATCACTGCTGGAGCAGGTGGTGAATACCATCACCAATATGGATGATGGCCTTAGCGAAGCGGCTGAATTAACAGAGATGGCCGCCGAAGAAGATGATCAGGAC
>JAUVNZ010000273.1 GCA_030599435.1 Gammaproteobacteria bacterium
TTAGATCACCTTATTCATCCGCATTAGACCATCCTCAAGAAATAGCAGACGTCTCTGATGAAACGTCACCACTGCCCCGCTCCGCGGGGCTTTTTTTGCACAAGGATGTGCTTATGTCGCGTGAGCACAGGGATGTGCGGAGCGACCCTCTAAGAATGGCACTTGGCCAAGGATGTCTGCCTGAGAGTGACCGCGTGAGCACTGCGACCGCCATAGATGAGTAGCAACTCTATTCGTAGACTTATTGGTCTTCAGATGGAGAACTAGATGTCACACACCCGGGGTTACGTATTTGCAGATAAATTTTGATAAACAGCAATACTGGCACAGTGCCATGCCAAAACAGATCAAATATATCTAAGGGACGACTAAGAGTCCCATCAAACAACATGTTCAGCTTTTCCCACAAATGGGGTTCAGGCATAAATGGCGCCAAACCAATAAATATGGCAACCAAAATCAAAGGAATCAGGGGGATTTTACACAGCCATTTCATTTTATTTCGTTACTCCCAGTCATTATCTAGCAATTTCGCCATTTAGAATTATCTTATTATTCAGTGTGTTATCTATGGAATACCGCAGAATAATGCAATTTATTGCTACCAAGGTATAATCGCCGGCTCTTTGCCCTGCCGACATCGGGCAACATTGGGATTTTACTGGCCTTTTTCAACCCACGTCCAGGTCAGGTGCGCACAAGACACTTCCAAATAAAAGAGCGCTCAGAAATTTCAGACACGGTTTTGGAGACTTAAGTACACGATCTATGAGTATTGATACTGGCGACAAGACATTACGTACACGGGTAAAACTGTTGGGTACGCTGTTGGGTAATATTCTGCACGATCAGGAAGGTGGTGAAGTACTTGCAGCGGTTGAATCGCTCCGTAAGGGCTACATCAGTCTACGTAAAGGAGATAACCCTGCTCGTCGTCGTCGCCTGAATAAACTCATTCACGATTTGTCCCCAGAAAAACTGGTGCATGTGGTTCGTGCCTTCAGTATCTATTTTAGCCTGGTCAACATCGCCGAAGAATCAAATCAGCATGACCAACGCCGTAAACAACTCAGACACCTGAGCGACAACGCACCGTTATGGACTGGTTCTTTTGACACCACACTGAGAGAACTGCGTGATCAGAAAGTCTCACCTGAGCAAATACAATCTTTACTAGACCAGTTGGCCTATATTCCTGTTATTACGGCGCACCCCACAGAATCCAAACGTCGTACTACCATGAACACTTTGCGCCGTATTTTCGAAACTAACGAACAACTTAACGATAAACGTTTTAATAAATCCGAACGTAGACAGTTGATTGATGAACTTGAAAGCCAGATACAGATTCTCTGGAAAACTGATGAAGTTCGTACAAGACGTCCCAGCGTAATAGATGAGGTTGGCTACGGCCTTGCCTACTTTAACGAATGTCTGTTTGAAGCCGTTCCCAACACTTATCGTAATTTTGAAAATGCTATATCCCGCGTTTGTGGTACAAACGAAAATGGAAAACCTGCCGTTACCGTACCCAGTTTTTTACGGTTTGGCTCCTGGATTGGTGGTGATAGAGATGGTAATCCCAACGTAAAACCAGAAACCACCGCCATGGCCTTGCGATTACAATCGCAAACAGTATTGCTGGAATATCTTAATCGCATACCGGACCTTATTGACAGGCTCACACATTCAGACAAAATGTGCGCCCCTAACCAGGCATTCCTTGATAGTCTGGAGCGTGATACCAAGATTGCAAGTCACACTTTCGAAGATAAACCAGAGCAGTACCAACACGAGCCCTATCGTCGGAAATTAGCCATAATGCGTTATCGTCTTGAACGCAACCTGGTAACACTTAAAGACAAATTACACGAACGTGTTCACCGTGAAGACACTAATCTGCAGGACAAATATCCGTCTGAAGTGGAATTCGTTGCTGATCTCAGGCTAATTTACGAATCACTCATCGGCCATGGTGACGAACGCATCGCCAATGGGAAATTAAAAGATCTTATTCGTCTGGTAGAAACATTTGGTTTTTACTGCCTGCGTCTTGACGTACGCCAGGAATCCACAAATCACACCGAAGCCGTTGCTGAATTATTTAAACAAATTGATATCGATTACGAATCACTGGATGAAACCAGACGCTTGGATTTGCTGGATAAAACCATCAAAGACCCAACAGGAATCGACTCACTCAGTGCTAACCTAAGTGAGCCGACACAGGAAACCCTGGAATTGTTTCGCGTCATGGCTCAAATGCGCGAAGAAATCAGCCATAAAGCTTTCGGCAGTTATGTGATATCCATGACTCACGAGGCCAGCCATGTCATGGAAGTGATGTTAATGGCACGCCTTGCTGGTTTAGCAACTTACGAAAATGGAAAAGCCAAAACCGCTATACGCATTGCTCCATTATTCGAAACCATAGAAGACCTTAGCCACATTGAACCCGTCATGACCCGTTTGCTGGACAATGCAACCTATGCTGAACTTTTATGTACAGTTGGCAACCTGCAAGAAATCATGCTGGGTTATTCAGACTCCTGCAAAGACGGTGGCATCCTCGCTGCCGCCTGGAATCTGTACGATGCCCAGAAGAGCGTCACGAAACTTACAAATGATAGAGGCGTACGTTGCCGTTTATTTCATGGACGCGGTGGCACCATTGGTCGTGGTGGCGGCCCCACACATGAAGCTATCCTCTCTCAACCAGAAGGTACGGTGCACGGCCAAATCAAATTCACCGAACAGGGTGAAGTGCTGTCGTTTAAATACAGCAACCAGGAAACAGCCGTTTACGAACTCACCATGGGACTAACTGGTTTGATCAAGGCCAGCGTTAATCTGGTACAGGATGGCAATTCAGAGCGTAAAGACTTTTTAAGCATTATGGATAAAATCGCCGCTACAGGTGAAGCGTCCTATCGTCAGTTAACTGACCATACAGAGGGTTTCCTGGATTACTTCTACGAAGCCACGCCAGTCCGTGAAATTGCATTAATGAATATAGGTTCACGGCCATCGCATCGCAA